>CALCIC010000672.1 GCA_937907405.1 uncultured Isosphaeraceae bacterium
CCTGGTCGATGAAGTCGGCGATGTCCGACGGCCGGCGGATGTCGACCTGGCTGGCGGGAAGGAACACGTTCACGCCGATGTCGACGAGCAGCCCCCCCTTGATCTTCCGCGTCACCTTGCCCGTGACCACGTCGTTCTCGTGGTACTTGGAGATGACCATCTCCCAGGCCCGCATCCGGTGGGCCTTCTTACGGGAGAGAACGATCTCGCCGGTGTCGTCCTCCATCCCTTCGAGGAGGACTTCGACCTCGTCGCCGGTCTCCGGCTTGGGCTCGTCTTCCCACTCGTTGAGCGGAACCAGACCTTCGGACTTGTATCCCACGTCGACGACGACCTGATCGCCGACGATCTCGATGACCCGGCCCGGAACGATGGTCCCGATCTCGAAGCCCTGGCCTTCGCCCAGGAAGTGTTCGAGGGTCTTCGCGCCGTCCTCGGCGGTGACGACCGCCGACAGTTCATCTTCGTTGACGTCAAATTCACGTAAGAGGTTGCGATCTACCATGTTTCCGATTCATTGTGATTCCGTCCCGCGCCATCCCCGGCCGGACGGACTCGTCAACCGCGACTTCCCCGACGATCCGCCCCAAGGGCCCCACCGCCTGGAACGCGCCGCCGCGCGATCGACGAAAGCCAGAAAAATAAAAAAACCACCCCTCCACGCAAGGGGTGGGCGTCCACAGTCTCATATTATAGATGTTCTCCCGACCCTGACAACCGATCTTCGACGTGGTCTCGCGCGGCGGCGGGCGATCTTGACCGATCCGGCCCCGCGCTATAGCCTCCCGGGCGGCTTCGCGGCCTCCAGAAGCCGAGCGACCGCGAGCCTTCGACACCGCCGGAGGACCAGGGATGAACGGACGCGCGCCGAGACGGGCCTTGCTGACGACCGTGTTGCTCGCCGCCGGCTGCTCCACCACCGCGCCGTTCATCGAGCCGACGCCCCACGGCGCCGGTCCGGACTCGGGCTTCTCCTATTCGACGGGCCGAGGGGTCGAGGATTTCCCGTCGAGCCTCGGCGTCGTCGCCCCGGCCGTGGCGGCGGCGATGGACGACCTGAAGATGGAAAGCGTCCACCAGTCCCGCGACGGCGCGGTGATCCGGTTCGAGGGTCGGACCAGCGACGACCGCCCGGTCAGCGTCACGCTCCGCTTCCGCCAGGGGGCGACCCAGGTCGGCGCCCGAATCGGCCGGTTCGGCGATGAACCGCTCTCGCGAGCGCTGCTGAAACGCGTCGGCGTCCGGGTCGGCACCCGGCCCCCTGAATCAATCCCCGACTCCCCTCCCAGCGCGCCTTCCGGAAACCCCTATTTCTCCCGGGACGCCGTCTCCGACTCGGAGATGCTCCGCGACTTCGCCGACGCCCCTTATCACGACCGCGTCGTTCCCTGAATCGACCGCCTCGGCCGCGCTCGCCCGTCGCCGGACGAGGCCTCGAAGCCGCGCGGCCCGAGCGAAAACGCGCCAAGAAACGGGCTCGCTTCGGCCGGCGGACCCGGTCCCACGAATGTCTAATTTAGCCACTCGCGGTTCGAGATGATTTCAGCGTCCTTGCGAAATCATCTCGAACCGTGTGGCCGAACATGGAGGGACGACCGCCAGTTGGGAACTGACGGACTCCTCACAACGACAAGGTTGAACCGGACGAGCGCATCCCTGCCGCCTGGAATCAAACCTTGAGCTTTTTTGGAGAGAGAGCCAAGCCGCCTTGAACCGGCGGTTCGGATTCGCGTATACGAGGGGATTAATGCTAAAAGGAATCTGTACAACGGCATGACGTTTGGTTGATCACCTTTTCGCCGTCATGTCGCGAGCGAACGTCAAAATACGATGAACCGGGCCGAGAGTCAACCCACCGTTCCGAGTTTTTTTTCGACTCCGGCGACGTGCCCGCGAACGAACGGGGGCCGTCTGGGACGCCCGGAAGCACGCGCCGGAACGAACGCCTCGACGCGCCCCCCCCCCGCCGACCGCCGGCGCGGCGGCCCCGGGGAGTTGCAAAACCACCCCCGGCCGAGAACCCCCGAAGCCTCGCTCGTGATCCCTGCAAGCCCATCGCCGGCCTCATGCGGGTCGCCGAACCGGTTCCACGGGCAAGGCCGACGGGACGCCAAAGTAGACAGCCGCATGTCAACGAATTCAGACAAATCCATTTATGCGTACACCCTTGGAACATATGACGTCGTTGATCGTTCAGGCCGTCGCGACGACGGCCTGAACTTGCGGCGGGGAGTTCGCTGCAATAGTCTGGAGTCGCCCCGGTCGCGCGCGGCGAGTTCGGCCGGCGGGAACTCCGACCACCTCCTTGCAACGAAGCACGGCGCGATCGAGGAGATCGCTCGTTGCGGATCGACGCGAATCCGGGGTCGCGCGCCCTCGATCGCGTTCGGCCTTTCTTTCACACCGACCGATCGGGACGAGAACTGAATGAGCGCCGAGCCGTCGTTCGCGAAGTCGCGGATCGCCTCGCTGGACCAGTTTCGAGGCTACACCGTCGCCGGGATGCTCCTAGTGAACTTCATCGGCGGATACCGGGCCGTCCACCATCTGTTCAGCCACCACAATACGTACTGCAGTTACGCCGACACGATCATGCCCCAGTTCTTCTTCGCGGTGGGGTTCGCCTACCGGCTGACTTACTTGCGGCGGCTTGAAACGGTCGGTCGGTCGGCGGCCCGCAAGGCGGTGGCGGCGCGGGCGCTCGGCCTGATCCTCTTGGGCTTCGTTTTGTATCACCTGGACGGCGAGTACAAGACGTGGGAGGATCTGCGAGAGCTCAGCTTCGGGGGGTTCCTGGCCACCGCGTTCCGTCGCGAGCTGTGCCAGACGCTGGTGCAGATCGCGCTCACCTCGATCTGGATCATGCCGGTGGTCGCGGCGTCGGCTCGGGTCCGCGTATTGTACTTGCTGATCTCGGCGGGACTGCATCTCTGGCTGTCGTGGTGGTTCTACCTCGACTTCGCCTGGAAGA
>CALCIC010000673.1 GCA_937907405.1 uncultured Isosphaeraceae bacterium
GGGGCGGTCGGGGACGACCCATCGCGCCAGTTGGAGCACGCCCAGCACCAGCAGTCCGCCGAGCATCGCCTGGCCGAGTTCGAGCATCAAAAGCGCGCGCGGCTGCTCGACGCCTCCCGCCGCATAAGCCAGCGCGACGATCGCCGGATAGACGGGCGCCTGCTGCGACGTCGGCCCCTCGGCGCCGAGGAATTGCATCGAGAACCCGCGCCCCTCCACGATCGAAGCGGCGATCTCGCCGTGCTCGAACGTCGATCTGGGTATGTGATGGCTCTGGAGGACCAGCACCGCCGCGCCCCGCGCGAGGACCGCCGCGAAGACGAGCCCCGGCGCGATCCAGCGACTCCTTCCGCTCATGGTCGATTCCTTCCCGACGTAACCACGTGACGATCCACCCAATAAGGGAAAGCCAATCGGCCGCGATCATGTCCGAGTTCGCGTCCGTGGTCAATGTGGAGTGGGTCGGTTAGGCTCGGGGGAATCCCGGAGATCGACGCGCCCAGGCTTTTACTCGAAGTTCCACCATGAAGCGACTGGCTGAAGACCTCGAAATCCTCCACGGCTTTCCGCCCTATGGGTTCAACGTCTATGTGATGGGAGGCGTCGTGGTCGATGCGGCGACCCGTCGCGGCGCGGGGCGGATTCTCAGGCAGTTGGCGGGGCGCGCGCTGACGGCCCATGCGTTGACGCACGCCCACCCCGACCACCAGGGGGCTTCGCGGGCCATTTGCGAACGGTTCAATCTCCCGCTCTGGTGCGGCGAAGCCGACGCCGACGCCGCCGAGACCGAGGGCCTGATCATGGAGCGTATGCCTCCGCACTGGCTGAGCCGAACCGTGGGGCCGCGATGGGCCGGGCCGCCCCATCCGGTGGCGCGGCGGCTTCGCGAGGGAGACGAAGTCGGAGGCTTCCAGGTCATCGAGACCCCCGGGCACACCATCGGCCACATCTCGTTCTGGCGCGAACGCGACCGCGTCCTCGTGCTCGGCGACGTCGTCGCCAACATGAACATCTACCTTGGCTATCCGACCTTGCGGGAGCCCGAGCGGATCTTCTCGATCGATCCCGATCGGAATCGTCGATCGGCCGAGCGGCTCGCGGCGCTTGAGCCGGAGCTGATCTGCTTCGGCCACGGTCCGCCGCTCCGCGATCCTCGGAAATTCGCCCGGTTCGTCGCCCGATTCCCTCGTTCCGAGCGGCTCGGTTGATCGGGTTTGCCCTTGCCCGCGGCGGCGGTTTCGCTAGAATCCCGGCGAATCGCGGGCCGGCGCCTCCGGTGTTTGGAGTCATTCCACGGGCCTGGACGTTCTCGACGGGTGAAGGAGGGAAGCTGCGTGACGCGTCGCCGTCTCATCCAACTCGGACTCGGCCTGGCTGGTGGTCTCGCCGTCGCCCTGGTCGTGGTTGCGAATCGCAATGAGTGGCTTGAAAAGCGCGTCATGGTGATTCAGCCGGGCCGATTGGTCCGGGGCGCCTGGCAGCGGCCGACGCCGCTTCGGCGGATCATCGACCGCGAGGGCATCAAGACGATCGTCACTCTGACCGCGATCAATTCCAGCGACCACAAGTACATCGATCAGAATCAGGTGGTTCGCGAACAGGGAATCGACTGGGTCGTGATCCCGATGCGCGGGTCGCGCGCCACGGTCGAGCAGATGGCGATCGCGGCGGACTTGCTGGGCGATCCCGATCGCCAGCCGGTGTTCTTCCACTGCGTCGCCGGCCATCACCGAACGAGCCTGGCCCACGCGGCTTACCTGATCCGCCACGAAGGCTACACGGCTGAAGAGGCGTGGAACGTGGTTTCGTCGTTCCCCTGGGCGCGGCCCGAGGCGGTCGTCGATCGTAACGACCGCTTTCTGATCGAGGAATTCGCGCGGGTGCAGGCGACGCTCGAACCCGGTCGCGAGGAATCCGGATTCTGGGAGGTTGGTAGTGGCAAGCACGCTCAGACGGCGAGCGCGACGCGTTCTGGCGGCGGTCGGACTGGCGGCGGCGATTCCGGCGGCCTGGATCACCTGGAACCAGGCGCACGACAACTTCGGAGTAGTCCAGTCGGGCCGAATCTTCCGGTCGGCTCAAATGTCGGCGCCGAAGCTTGCGCGGACCCTTCGTGAGCTCAAGGTCCAGACCGTTCTGAACCTACGCGGCCCCAACCCCGACGTCGAATGGTATCGCGCCGAGCGCGACGCCACGATCGCCGCGGGGGCGACGCAGGTCGACGTAGCCCTGTCCTCGTGCGTCTGGATGTCGCGCGCCCAGCTTCACACGTTGATTCGGACCCTCGACTCAAGCCGCTATCCGATTCTGATCCATTGCGCCTGGGGCTCGGAACGGACCGGGCTCGTCTCGGCCTTCGCCGAGTTGCTCCGCGACGGCTCGACGCTCGACGACGCGCGCCGTCAACTCACCTTGGCCTACTTGTACGTCCCGTTCGGAGACGGCAAGATCATGGCCGAGGCCCTCGACCAGTACGAGGCGTGGCTGCGAGCCGAACGGCGTCTGCACCGTCCCCAGAACTTTCGCGAATGGGCCGCCGAGGGCTACAAGCCCGGCGATCCCGATCGCGAGCGATGGGCCTGGGATCCGTACCCGCTGATCGTCGTCACCCGGCCCGAGCCCGAACGGTCGGCCGCGTTTCCGAGCGACGCCGCCAAACGCCGTTGATTTTCACGTCAGGAGTTGGAACCACGATGAGCGACGTCGTCAGTTGCGACACGTCGATCCGCGTCCGGTACGCGGAGACCGACCGCATGGGGCTATTGCACCACGCGACGTACTTCGTCTATTTCGAAATCGGCCGAACCGAGTTGCTTCGGCAGCGCGGAATCAGTTATCGCGAGGTCGAGGACGCCGGGCATTTCCTGGTCGTCATCGACATCGGCTGCAAGTTCAAGAAGCCGGCCCAGTACGACGACCTGCTGACTCTGCGGACCACGGTCGCACGCGTGACGCACGTCAAGATCGTCCACAATTACAAGCTGCTGCGCGGCGACGAACTTCTCGCCGAGGGCCACTCGACCCTCGCCTGCGTCGATCGCGACGGAAAACCCCAGGGTTTGCCGGAGATCCTGAAGTAGGTTGCTTCGGTTCGGATCAGCGAAGCAGCCGGATCAGCTCGGCGCGGAAGTCGTCGAGTTCCGACTTCGATTCGCCGAGGCCGGCGAGGTCGCGCGTCTGGTCCGGATCGGCCTCGACGTCGTAGAGTTCCTCGCGGCCGTCGCCGTTGCGGATGTAGACGCGGTTGCCGCGCGCGACCGCCTTCATCGGTCCGCGGAAGACCGGCGACCGTCCTTGATTGGGCGCGGTCTGAACCGGGCGATCGACCGAGGCGACCACCGAGTCGTCGGTCGCGGAGTCGGGATCGTCGTTCGACCAGCAGCGGGCGAGTGAACGGCCGGGAAAGGGGGCGCCGTCTTCCAGGCCCAGGACGTCGACGACCGTCGCCGGCAGGTCGCGCAGGCTGACCGTGTTCGTCACGGCGCGGCCGCCGTGCGCCGACCGAGGAAGCAGCAAGATCAGCGGGACGTGAAGCTCCTGGTCGTACAGGCTGCTGGCGTGGCCATACAGCCCGTGCTCGCCGAAGTGCTCGCCGTGGTCGGCCGTAATGATGACGAGCGTGTCGTCGAGCTTGTCCCGCAGCGCGAGGCCGCCGAGCAGGCCGTCGATCTGCGAATCAAGATAG
Organism: uncultured Isosphaeraceae bacterium; assembly: GCA_937907405.1. Taxonomy (GTDB): domain Bacteria; phylum Planctomycetota; class Planctomycetia; order Isosphaerales; family Isosphaeraceae; genus Paludisphaera. The sequence continues at coordinate 3,686 of CALCIC010000673.1, forward strand.
GCGAGGCAGTCGTCATAGGCGTCGGAGACCAGACTCACCTGATCCGGCGTGAGGTTCGACTTGTCGAGGATGAACCACCGCTCGAACAACCTCAAGTCGTCGGCCGAATGGGTTTGAGCGCCGAACGGCGTATCGAACTCGGCCGGCGGCAGGTAGGGGTTGTGGGCGTCGAACAGGTTCAGGAAGGCGAAGAACGGCCGGTCGTCGGCCGTCTTGCGATCGATCCACGAGAGGAAATCGCGGCGAATCCGGCCGGCGCTTTTACGCAGGTGATCGTTGGGATGACCGTCCGACCGCCGGTCCTGGGGCGCCAGGAGAGGACAGAGGAAGCGCCGGCCGACGGTCGTCGTCCACAGGGCTCCGCTGGCCGAGACGTGGTGATCCTCGTAGCGGGCGAAACCCCGAGCCAGCCCGGTTTCGGCGCCGGCGTAGGTGGTGTTGGAGACGAAGCCGGCCGTGTCGTACCCGTGGTCCGCGAGGAATTCGGCGAGCGTTGGAAAGGCGTCGTCGAGCGGTTGGTTCATCCCCGCCGACAGCTCATGCCGCCATCGACCGGTCATCATGCTCGCGTGCGACGGCAGCGTCCAGGGGGCCGTCGACCGCGCCTGGCTGAACGTCACGGCTCGGCTGGCCAGCTTCTCAAGCGCGGGGGTCGTCGGGCGATGATATCCGTAGAGACTCATCCGGTCGGCTCGCACGGTGTCGAGCACGATCAGAAGGACGTTGGGCGTCCTCGTTGAAGCGGCCGTCAACGGTGGAAGCCGCTTGACGGCCAACGACTCATGGAGGAGGAATCCGCCCAGGGAATGCCCGACCAGACCCAGGGCGACGGCGGCCAGAGGCGCAAGGCTGAGGCGGACGACTCGAAGCAGCTCGTCGAGCCGGGACTCCAGCCAGATCGCCAGCCGGTATCCCAGGCCGCAGGCCAGCGCCAGGCAGGCCACGTCGTGGATCTTGCGGAATGAGAGGAAGAACGTCAGCGCGGCGAGCATGCAGAGTGGGAACAGCAACTGGCGGGGGGCCGTGCGGGGCTTGAAGGAGAGAGTCGCGGCGGCGCACCCGCCGACGATCAGAAACAGGCCGAGGTTCACCGTCGGCATGGTCCAGAGGATGTGTCGATTCATCCGAAACAGGCCGGGCGAAGAATCGAACAGCGGCTTCAGCCCAATCGCCAGGGCCAGTTCCGTCAATCCGGCGACGAACCCGAACCAAACGGAAACCACCACCAGGCGTCGAACAGTCAACAAGGCCGTCGCGGCGTGGGTCGTCTGGACCTCGCGGCGCGATCGGTTTCGCGGCGCGAGTGCGGGGGCCGAGGTGTTCATCGCGTGCATCATCCTTGATTCGGGTTCCGAGCGAGTGCTGGACGCCGCGGGTTCCGCCTTCCGTGGCGGGTGGTTGTATTATGTTCAAAACCGTCGGCGACGCCAGCCCTAACGGAGAGTCCCGAACGATCGGGCGGGGCCGAACCTCCTGGCGGTCGTCTCGATCGAGAATCCAACCCCGTTCCCGCGTCTCGGTTTCGCGCGTCGGCGCCTCGGCGACCGGCGAGTCAGGATTCCTCGACGACCGCGCCGCCGAAGAACTGTTCGGCCTCGGCGACGATCGCCCGAACGGCGGTTTCGGCCTGGAATTCGGTCAGGCCGATCAGTCGACGGGCCGTCTCGATCCGTTCGTGGTCGGCCTCCGAGAGAACCCGGTCGGCGACGACGACGCGGATCAACTGGGTGAACTCCTCGGCCAGCCGCGCGTCGATCCACCCGGTGTCGAGGCCGTACGCGCGGGCCTCGGTCATCAGTCCTTCCCATTCCTGCTTCGAGTCGGGGAGTTCCTCGAAGATCCGTCGCAGCTTCTTGCGCCACTGTTGGACGTCGTAGGGGGAGGCCGATTCAGCGTCGGACGACGGGACGGAGTCGAGGTTCCAGGCGTCTCGAACCCGCGCCCGGGCCTGCTCGCCGCTATCGTGACGCGTGTTGTTGGAAAGAAAGTCCCTGAGCGCTTCGAGGAATGCCATCGAGCCGCCTCCTTCGGAGTGATCGTCGCTTATGGATTGACTTACTTGGCGCCGACGGTCGAGGCCGGTTGGGGCGCCGACGGCTTTGCGTCGGCCGTCGAAGCCGGACCCTGGGCCTTGGGTTGCTTCTGGAAGTGGTCGAAGACCTCGCGAGCGATCTTGGCGCAGAGCAGGTCGCCGGCGTTGTCGGTGGTCCAGCTTTGGTCCTCGTTGTCACTCGTGAGCACGCAGAGAGCGACGGGCCCGGAGGAACACTCGATGATCCCCGCGGCGGTGCGGCTCGCATCAACGCTTCCGGTCTTGAAGGCGAGCTTGGTCCCCTCCGGCAGGAATCGCGGGAATTTGTGGACGTCGTCGCAGGTCGTGAGGTGCTTGTACATGACGGCGCTGGTCTTGGGGTCGATCAGCCGTCCCGCGTTGAGATCCTCGCAGAGCCGGACCATCTGGGCGGCGGTCGTGCTTCCCAGGCCGTACAGTTTGCTCCGCTCGGGGAAGACCGAGGTGCTGCGGCGGTAGACCTTGGAGTGGATCTTGGTGTCGGGGCAGCCCAGCTTCGCCATCGTCTCGGCGGTCGCGCTCATACCGATCGCGTCGAGCACGAGGTTGGTCGCGGTGTTGTCCGAGTACCGGATCATCAGTCGGATCGCGTCGCGGAGCGAGAACGTGGCGCCGGCCGTGAAGTGATCGGTCAGGATGCCCGAGCCGGGGACCTTGTCCTGCTCCCGCAGCGTGATCATGGAGTCGAGATCGACCTGGCCGGCGGCGGCCTGTCGGTAGGCCTCGATCATCACCGGGAACTTGATGAGGCTGGCTGTCGGCATGACGTCGTCGGCGTGGTACGCGTACGACTCGCCCGTCTTGAGGTTCTTGACGACGACGGCGACCTTGCCCTTGTGAGCCTTGATCAACGGCTCGATCCGCTGAGCGAGGCTTTGCGTCGGCGTTTCAGGCGTCGCTTGCGGATCGGCGGCGAGCAGCGACGACGACCAGGCCGCGACGATCGCGACCGCGGCCGCGCCGCGTCCAAACCACGAACCGAGCGTGCCGCCGCGGTGCTTCATCGAGCGTAATCTCGGATCGAACATGGTCGAGGTTTCCCGGTGCGTCGGCGTGATCGAGACGGACTCAGTCGGTATTCTCGCATGCTCGCGAGAGGACTCCAAGGCGCTACCGCAACGTCGCGCCGATCGGGGGTGAGCGTCTCGAAAGTGGGTGGGAAATCTCGTCCAGCAGAGGCGGTTGA
>CALCIC010000674.1 GCA_937907405.1 uncultured Isosphaeraceae bacterium
CGGTCGGGCTCTTCGGACAGATCGAAGGCCCGCTTGACCCGAGGCGACGCCAGCATGGTCAGGGCGCGATCGTAGAACGCGTCGATCCCCCGGGCGGTCTCGGACCAGGCCGTCAGTTCGGCCTGCGAGTCGACGAGCCGCTGGAGGCCTCGGCGATCGTCGAGTCGGTCGAGCGTCAGCGAGTCGGGGAGGGACAGTTCGGGGAGTCGGAAGCTCCGGCGGTTCGGGTCCTGGCCGATGAAGAACGGGTCGTACTGCTTGCCCAGAAAGCTGGCGTGCTGGCCGGGGGACACGCTGCCGTCGCGGAGGACGTGAGGAAACGCGACGAACGACGGGATCGCCGGATCGTCCGACGGCGCCAGCCGGGCCACGGTGCTGCCGTAGGCGGGGTAAAGCTCCTGGGTGTCGCGAAGCCGGATGTCGTCGAGCGGCGGCGCGTGGCCCGTCAGGCTGTAGTACGTCGCCGAGTTGTGATTCCGCATCGTATGGTGGACGGATCGAATCTGGGCGAACCGATCGACGACCGTCGCGAACCGGGGCAGGTGCTCCGAGATCCGCAGGCCGGGCTGAGAAGTCGCGATCGGTTTGAACTCGCCCCGGACGCCGTCGGGGGCGTCGGGCTTCATGTCGAAGGTGTCAAGATGCGACGGCCCGCCGAACTGATGGAGGAAGAGGACGTGCTTGGCCGGGGCCTTGCGCCCGGGCTCGGCGGCGGCCCTCAGCAGGCCCGGCAAGGCGAGGCCGGCCATGCCGGCCGTCCCGGCGCGAAGCAAACACCGCCGCGACGTCCGTAAGGCCTTCCGATAATCGCCGCACGCGATGTTCATATCGTTTCCCTTCCCGCCGGTCGGCTCAGTGTCGGAGCAGGAATTCCTTGCTGTTCAGCAGGGCCCAGGCCAGGTCTTCCCAGGCGGCCCGACGGTCGGTCGAACGGCTCACGTGCTCGATCGCCCGCGACCGCTCGGCGGTCGACGGCTCGCGACAGAGCGCGGCCAGATACAGCTCGTCGAGAATCCGGTCGTCGTCGAGCCGCCGCGCGGTCAGCTCGCCGATGCGGTTGCCGGGGGCCTCGAGCTGACGCCGGACCGACTCGCCGTTGATCATCTGGAACGCCTGCGCCAGCGTCGTCGATTCGGAACGCTCGCATTCGCACGTCAACAGGCGTTCGGGCTTGCCGAACGTCTGCAGGAACGCGACGTCGCGGGCCGCGCCCGGCAACTGCACGGCGCGGATCCCGGCGGGGGCGTCCTGATAGTCGCCCGGGGCGTCGAGCGTCTGGGAGATCGCGTCGAGCAAGACCTCGGCGGGCAGAAGCCGGACCGCGGCCCTCGAAAAATTCGCCTCGTCCTCGACGTTCGACGGAGTCGGCCTCGCGCCAAGCTGGTAGGCGCTCGACTTCATGATCAGCGCCGCCAACGGGCGGAGCCGCATCCCTCCCGCGACGAGCCGGTCGCTCAGCGCGTCCAGCAGTTCGGGGTTGGAGGGCGGGTTGGACTCGCGGAAGTCGTCGACAGGGTCGACGATCCCCCGGCCCATCAAGTGATACCACACGCGGTTGGCCGTGTTCCGGACGAACTGGCGGTTGTCGACGGTCAGCCAGGCGGCCAGATGGTCGAGCGGACGGGCCTCCTCGACCCCCGGCGAATCCCCGCGCAACGGCTTGGGAGGAAGGCGGCGTTGCGTCCTCGGATCGATCATCCCGGCGGGGCCGGAGACGTAGACGTACTCGTCGCCGTTGATCTCGTGCTTGTCGAGCATGTCCTTGCGGACCGTGATCGGCTGCTTGCGCGCGAGGTTGCCGAAGTACGCGGCGAGGCCGTAGTAGTCGTCCTGGGTCCAGTCGTCGAACGGATGGTTGTGGCACTTGGCGCACTGAAGCCGAAGCCCCAGGAAGACCTGGGCCACCGTCTCGGCCGCCGACGTGGGATCGCGATTGGTCCTGTAGAAGCTCGACGGCGGGTTCGACCAGTTCGACCCGTGTCCGGCGACGATTCGACGGGCCATCTCGTCGAGCGGGACGTCGGCGGCGATCTCGTCACGGAGCCAACGCTGGAACACCCAGACTCCTTTCCGCCCCATCGCCTTCTCTTCGTTGCGCAGCAAGTCCGCCCACTTCAGCGCCCAGAAATCGGCGAACTCGGGCCGATCGAGCAGGCCGTCGATGATCCGGTCCCGTTTTCCAGGATCGCGGTCGGCGAGGAACGCCCGGACCTCGTCGGGATTCGGAAGTCGGCCGATGGCGTCCAGGTACGCCCGCCGCAGAAAGACCGAGTCGGCCGCCGGCGGCGAGGGCTCGATCCGCAGGGCCCTGAGACGGGCGAAGACGAGCGCGTCGACGACGTTCCGCTCGGGCGGCCTGTTCCAGGCGAGCGCGGGGCCGTCTGGAATGAAGGCGAGCCGGCTGACGGCCCGGCCCGTCATGTATCGCGCCGACACGGCGATCTGGCACGGCTTCCCCGCGCGAACCATGCCGTCGTGAGAGACCTCGGCGAGAGTCGGATCGCTGAGGTCGAGGGCGGCCTGCCCGGTGACGTCGCGTTCGGAACCGTCGGCGAAAACGGCCGTCACGACGAGTTGCTGGACGCGAACCCCCGGCGCGGCGATTCGGGCGGCCGGGAACACCCGGAGCGACTCCAGACGAGGCGCGGCCGCCAGGTCGTCGGCGGCGCCCGAGGCGATCCAGTCGCGGAACACTCGCGATTCCGGCGAATCGGCCGCGAACCGCACGCCCCCCTCGTGAGCGACGCGCCCCGTCGGCTTGAGCACGATCAGGCTCTGGTCGGCCGCGCCGAGGCTGACCCGCCTTCCCAGCGCGTCACGCGTCAGCATCGTGAGATCAAAGGCCGGATCGTCGCCGCGGAGGCTGAGGCGGAAGCCTCCCTTGCCGCTCAGGTTGCCGTGACAGGCGCCCATGTTGCAGCCCGCCTTCGAGAGCACCGGCGCGACGTCGGCGCGATAGCTCGGGGGAGGCTTCCAGGACGCTCGACGGACCTGGATCTCGACGGTCGTCTCGTGCGACCCATGGCGGATGTGAAGCGTCGCGCGACCGTCGGCCTTCGGACGCGACACGCCGGTCCGAGAAACCTCGGCCACCTCGGGGGGATCGACCCGATACTCGCAATTCTCGGTGACGTCCGCCTCGGCGCCTTCGGCGGTTCGCAGGGTGACGACCGCCTGCCGTCGCGCGGACGCGCCGACCAGTTCGATTCGATGAGGCTCGACCTCGATCCCTTCGGCTCGCGAGTCGGCGTTCGCGATCGTCAACCCCGCGAAGGCGACGACCGCGAACCAGGCCGAGGCGGGCCGGGGGATCGCCCGGCGATCGGTGCTCGTCACTTCGCGCCTCCCTGGCGACTCGCCAGGGGGGCGAGGCGTCTCGGTGGGCCTTGATGAGTGTTAAACCGATCTCAAACCTAAGGCTCCCCCCCGGCCGTCGTCAAGAGAGTTGCCCGCATGGCGGGGGACGAATCGCCGTGTGATCCGGACTGAACGCGCGCGGGCGGCCGGCTCTCACGCCGGTCGCCCCGCTGAACCCGCCCAGACGCTGCGATGGGATGGCATGGAATGGAACGAAAAAGCCCGCGCCGTCGGTTACTTCATCTCGTCGGCGGAGATCGTCTCGCCGCCGTTCCGCGTCATCAGCTTGTTGAGCACGAGTTTGTTGATCTGGCTGGTGACGGTTCGAATGCTGCCGTCGCAGTTGACGAAGTTCACGAGGCCGGGATGCTTGCTCGACCAGTAGGTGTAGTATTTGAGGTTGTTGGAAACGATCGGCTTGTTGATGGTGCGGTCGATGTTCGTCCGGACGCAGCAACTCGTCGCCTGCGACCAGACGCCCGTCGGGGCGATGGTCTCGCCGTAAAGGCAGGTGTTGGTCGTGCCGTCGGTGATCTCGGCCATTCCGACCGCCGAGTTCTGGAAGGTCATTCCGTTGTCGAAGTTGAGGCAGTACGGGTTCGTGGGGTCCTGGGTCGGACAGTTGCCGGCGGAGTCGGGCAAGATCATCCCGGCCGCCATGTTGCCCCGGTAGTCCGCGGGCCCGAGCTTCTGGGTCGAGCCGGTCTGCGTCGTCGCCTCGGGACGGCGGTTCGAGGGACAGACGAATCCCGTCAGCGTCCGCCGAACGGCCGTCGTGTTGACGACCGAGTTGGGAGCGAACCCGAAGTTGATCTCGTCGAACAAATTACCCTGCTCGATCTTGTTGAACAGTCCCACGATGCCGGTCCACTGGTAGGGCTGATACGGCGTGCCGACCGTCGCGCAGCCGGTCACGTCGCCGTAGACCAGGGTGTTGTTGGCGTCGTACACCGGCGTAACGCAGTACCATCCCGCCGGGAATGCGTTGAACGAATCGTGGTACTCTTGCGCCGCCAACCCCAGTTGCTTGAGATTGTTCTGGCACTGCGCCCGATTGCCCGCCTCTCGGGCCGACTGGACCGCGGGCAACAGCAAGGCCACCAACACGCCTATGATGGCGATCACCACCAACAGCTCGATCAATGTGAATCCCGATTTGACGGCTCGATCCAGGCGCGTAAGTCGCATCGCGAATACCTCGGCGAGAGGGGCGGTCGATCCGGTTCCGAGAACCAGAGCGCGAATCAACCAGACAAGAGTCCTACATCCTTAACGTACACGATCCAAGACCGCGACGCTACTCGACTCCGCGCCGAATTGCCCGTAACCAATCATGACGCCGTGCAATCGGTCCGATTCGGTGGTTCGAGCGCCTCGCGAACGTCATTCCAGCTCGACCGACCAGTAGGCGGCGTCGAGAAATGCCTTCCAGCTTCGGTATTTCCGGTGGGCCAGCTTCAGGCGAAGCGCCGGGCTGGTCCTGGGTTCGACGGGATCGCGGATCAGTTGGATTCCCGCCTGAGCGGGAGTTCGTCCCCCTTTTCGGACGTTGCAGCGGAGGCAGGCGCAAACGATGTTGTCCCAGGCGGCGCGTCCTCCCTGAATTCTAGGGACGACGTGGTCGAGACTCAACTCGCTGGTGGTGAATCTTCGGCCGCAGTACTGGCAGCGGTTGCCGTCCCGCGCGTAGATGTTGCGACGGTTGAACTTGACCTTCTGGCGGGGGAGCCGGTCGTAGGTCAGGAGCCGGATGATCCGAGGGACCTGGATCTCGAAATGGACGGTGCGGACGAACTCGTCGTCCGGCTCGTTGAACCGGCGCCGCGCTTCGGAGACGTCGCGCCATGAGCGGAAGTCGAACGACGCGTACTGCCCGTCGTCGAGGGTGACGACCTCGGCCACGTCCTTGAACAGGAGCCGGAAGGCTCGGCGCGCCGAGATCACGTGCAGCGCCAGATAATGCTTGTTGAGGACGAGGACGCTTCCATCAAGGGCGTGACCGGCGCCGAGGCTCATAGGCGATATCCTCCCCAGTTTGACGGTGGCGGACGAGACGAGACGAGACGATTCCAGTCGAGTCAGCTCGGTCGGGCCGCCGGCGGCGGGAGGACGCGCCCGGGCGTTCAGCCTCGGGCGCGGGTCGGGTCGGGCCGGGTCGCGCGTCAGTCGAGCGCGTCCAGGACCGCGGCGCCCACCTCGGCGGTTGAGTTCTTGCCTCCCAGGTCGGCGGTTTTCGGGGTCGATCGCGCGAGGACCGAGGCGACCGCGCGGCGGATCCGCTCGGCCGAATCGGGGGCCCCCACGTGGTCGAGCATCATGGCGGTCGAGAGGATGGCGGCCAGCGGGTTCGCAACCCCCTTGCCGGCGATGTCGGGCGCCGAGCCGTGGACCGGCTCGAACATGCTGGGGGCGGTCTTGTCGGGGTTGAGGTTGCCCGACGAGGCCAGGCCCATCCCCCCCTGAAGCACCGCCCCGAGGTCGGTGATGATGTCGCCGAACATGTTCGTGGTGACGATCACGTCGAACCGCTCGGGGTTCGTGACCATCCGCATGCAACAGGCGTCGACGTGTTGATAGTCGCATTTGACGTCGGGATATTCGCGCGCCGTCTCGTTGAACGCGCGCATCCAGAGGTCGTGGGCGAACGTCAGCACGTTCGTCTTGGCCACCAGGGTGAGCTGGCGGACGAACCCCTGGCGCTTGTCGGCCTCGGAAAGGCCGTGGAACGCCCCCCGCGCCCCCCGCGCCCGAGCCGCCTCGAAGGCGTACCGGATGCAACGCTCGACTCCGGCCCGGGTGTTGATCGACGTCTGGATCGCGACTTCCTCGGGCGTCCCCTTGTAGGTGAACCCCCCCGCGCCGACGTAGAGGTCCTCGTTGTTCTCGCGGACCACGACCATGTCGACGTCGTCGGGCCCCTTGTCGCGGATCGGCGTCGGCGCTCCGGGGTAGAGGCGGATCGGGCGGAGGTTGACGTACTGGTGGAAGTCGAACCGCAGCTTGAGCAGAATCCCCTTCTCAAGCACGCCCGGCGCCACGCCCGGATGGCCGACGGCGCCCAGGAGGATCACGTCGCAACGACGGAGCCGGTCCAGGTCGTCCTGGGGGAGCACGTCCCCCGTCGCCAGGAAGCGTTCGCCCCCCAGGTTGAACGATTCGAGCGTGTATTCGATCCCGTCCTGGCGAGCCACCTTTTCGAGGACCGCCAGACTCGCCTCGATCACTTCCGGCCCGACGCCGTCGCCGGGTATTACGCCGATTTTCAACAACGACTCCTCCGCCTCTGATCTGATCCGTATCGGATGACTCTTGAGATGCTCGACGATCGCGATTTCAGCGGTTCCGCGACGTCTCGATCGTTCGCTCTGCTCGCTCGCGCCTTGAATCGCGCGCGTCGAATGGAGACAATACAATCATAACGGGCGTTCAGAAGTCTCACAAGCCGCGCAACGCCCCGATTCGACGCCGAAGTTCTCGGCCTGACAAGCCGCGCGACACAAATCTCGTCGCGTCCGGTAATTGGTTGACAGGAGCGGTCGGCGCGATCAAGTTATCAGACAGTCCGATGGGATGGTTCGTCGAGGAA
>CALCIC010000675.1 GCA_937907405.1 uncultured Isosphaeraceae bacterium
CGGTGGTTTCTGAGCCGTATCACTCCGATCCGAGACGATCCCGAGGCGTCGGTCTTGTTCTTGGGGACCACGACCGACATCGACGACCGCAAGCGCGGCGAGCAGGCCGCGTGGTTCCTCGCCGAAGTCGGCGCGAAGCTGGCCGCGATCGTCGATGAGGAGACCAGGCTTCAGGAGATCGCCGGCCTGGCGGTCCCGTTCTTCGCCGACTGGTGCGCGGTCGACGTGGTCGACGAGGACCAGGAGCTGCGTCGCGTGGCCGTCGCCCACGACGGCTCGGCCCCCCCGGAGATCGTCGAGGCGCTGGGGCACCGATTTCGGTTTCGGTCCGACGCGCCCCACGGTCTGTGGAGCGTGGTGCGGACGGGGCGGGCGGACGTGGTCAGCGACGTCACCGACGAGGACTTGGTCGCGGTGGCCCAGGGGGACGAGCATCTTGCGTTGCTGCGCTTGTTCAATCCCCGATCCTACATGTGCGTGCCGCTGGTGGGTCGGGACGGCGTCCTGGGCGCGCTGTCGTTCGCGACGACCGGCTCGGCGCGGCGGTATGAGCAGAAGGACCTCAAACTGGCGTTGGATCTCGCCGGTCGGGCGGCGGTGGCCATCGACAACGTTCGACTTTACGAGCGTCTCCGCGAGACCGACCGCCGCAAGGACGAATTCCTCGCGACCCTGGCGCACGAGCTGCGTAATCCGCTGGCGCCGATCAGCAATTCGATTTTGATTCTCCGGCTCAAGGGGTCGGGCGATTCCGACTCGCGATGGGCGCGCGAGGTCATCGAGCGTCAGGTCGCGCATCTGTCGAGGTTGATCGACGATCTGCTCGACGTCTCGCGGCTGACCCGCGGCAAGCTGGAGCTGCGGCTCGATCGGATCGATCTCGCGGCGGCCGTCGGCGACGCCGTCGAGACCAGCCGCCCGATCCTGGACGGTTTCGGGCATGAGCTGACTCTCGATCTGCCCGCTGAACCAGTCGTCCTGGAGGCCGATCGCACCCGGTTGGTCCAGGTCTTCGCCAACCTGCTCAACAACGCCGCCAAGTACACCGACCGCGGCGGCGCGATCCGGCTGGCGGCGGTTTGCCATGGCGACACGGTCGAGATCACCGTCAAGGATTCGGGCGCCGGGATCGCGCCCGAGCAATTGCCGCACGTCTTCGAGATGTTCGCGCAGTTCACGCCGACGCTCGAGCGCAAGCACAGCGGCCTCGGGATTGGACTCTCACTCGTCAAGGGTCTGGTCCAGCTCCATCGCGGGACCGTCGAGGCCCGCAGTTCCGGCCTCGGGACTGGGAGCGAGTTCGTGGTCCGACTCCCGGTGGCGCCGTCCCACCTCCGCCGCGGCGCCCTGAGCAGCCCCGGCCTGGACCTCGACGACGAGCGGACGGGCTCGCGCGTGCTGGTCGTCGACGACAGCGAGGACATCGCCGAGTCGCTGGGGCGCGTCCTTTCCATGAAGGGGCACGAGGTCCATCTCGCCCACGACGGCGAGAAGGCGTTGGTCATGGCCGGCGCGCTGCGGCCCGACATCGCCGTGCTCGACATCGGCTTGCCCGGCATGAACGGTTACGAACTCGCCGAGGCCATCCGACGCCAACCCTGGGGACGTGCGATCACCCTCATCGCCGTGACCGGCTGGGGCCAGCTCAACGACCGTCGACGGTCCAGCGAGGCCGGATTCAACCATCACCTGGTCAAACCCGTCGAACCGACGACCCTGCTTCAGTTGATCGCCGATCCCACCTCGTCGGTCCCATCTTGACCCCCTTGGGTCAACCGTCCAGGCGAGCGCGTAGCGACTCGCGCTCCCGACGCGTCGCTTCCAGGTCGAACCGCGTCGCCGCGAGATCGAGCCGATACCGCTGGAGCGCCTCGCGGGCCACGGCCATCACCCGTCCGCGATACTCCGCCTGTTCGAGGACGTCGTCGATCAGCGGCTCCAACTCGGCGCGGGCCGACTCCGGCAACGCCAAAATCCGTTCCCGCAACGCGAACAACTCGGCCGGAACCGCCGCGCCGGGCTTCGCTCTTTCTGAACTGGTCGCGATCATTGGTGCAACTCCCTCGTGGTGCGTAGACCAACTCTATCACGTGAAACCAGAGGAAGTCGGAGGATCGCGAGGAATTGTTGTTTTGACGAAAGATTGCCGTTTGCGACGACTGGGGTTTCCGTTCGCCGTCTCGGTCCCGGTTTGATCCCTCGGCAATGCTCAGGGGGTGGCAGATGTTCCTGGCGGCCCTCTCGCTCGAAGATACAGCCCTGGAAGCCCGAAGCGCCAGCGAGTGAATTCCCTCGCCATGAGTTTGGCGCATTCACTCGCTGGCGCTTCGGGCTTCCAGGGATTTCCCGCACTCCTCGGCGTTGCACCTTCGCCAGGAGGAATTGCCACGCCTCAAACTCATCGGAATCGCGACGACGCGGCCCGGGGCTTGAAAAAAGACGGAGAAAGGCTCAAGTCCCGCGTCGCTTCGGCCGAGTAATGAAAGATGGTCCCAGGAAGAGATTCGTGGGGAGCGCGACGCTCCTCTCGGGCCGGCTTAGCGGTCGAGGCATGATGCTCGCAGACCGATCGTCCAGATTGATACGCATGGCTTTCTGGATCATGGTCCTGGTCGCGGGTTCGCCGAACTCAGCGCTTGGCGACGACTCTTCCGTTCCCGACAAGCTCGACGCCCTGCTCGAACGCTTCCAGAAGCTGGAAGAAACCAACCGTCGGCTCACCGAAAGGGTCGATGAGCTCTCCAACGAGAACTCCGCGCTGTCGAAGGAGGTCCGCGACCTCTCCCAGCAGGTGAAGAACCCCGTCGCCTCCGATCCGAAGGCCAAGTCCGAGTCTGAAAGCAGCGGGCTCGCCGGTCAGGGGGGATGGGAGAAGGTCCTGGAGCGCGATCGCGCCGCGCCCGACGCCCGAGGCGGCCCCCCCGCGTCGCGCAGCGGGGCCTCGGGCGGCATCCGGGATCTGAATCCGCAAGAGAAGGGGGACCGCTTCCTCGGCAAGATCCCCCTCAAGGCGTTCTACGACTATGGTCGGGGGGGGGTGGGCTTCAGCACCGCGGACGACGAGTTTGAACTGAAGTCCCGAGCCGAGCTCCAGGTCGACAACCTTGTATTCCCCGGTTCTCCCCAGCAGACCATCCACGGCGGCATCTACCTGCCGCGCGCTCGCTTTTACTTCCAGGGGCATTTTACGAAGCCCATCGACTACCAGCTCTCGTTCCAGCAGAGCCTCACGTCGTTCGGCTTCCTCAACGCCTTCTTGAACTTCAACTACGACAAGCGCCTTCAACTCAAGATCGGCCGGTACAAGGTTCCTTTCACCTACGAGTGGTACAAGCTGAACAACTGGCGGTTCATCACGCCCGAGCGATCGCTCTTCGCCGAGAACTTCGGGCTCAGCCGCATGGAAGGGATCATGGGCGCGGGCTTGCTGTTCGACGAACGGTTGGAATACGCCGCCGGCGTCTTCGCCGGGCCTCGGAACACCGATCAGGACTACAACTCGCAGAAAGACTTCGCCGGCATGCTCAACGTCCGCCCCTTCCTGCTTACCGAGGGCGCTCTGCAGAATCTGAACATCGGCGGTTCCATGGATTATGGGATGCAAGACAACCCGGCCAACCCTGCGGTCTTGCGGTCGAACGTCAACGCGTCCGCCAACGAGGTCGGGGCGAACACCGGGGCGGCCATCGTCGGAATCCCGTTCCTTGCGTTCAACAGGGACGTCGTCGAGCGCGGCAAACGCGAGTTGTGGGAACTCCACATGACCTATTTCTACAAGGGGCTTTCGGTGATCGGCGCCTGGAACATGGGGGTCGACAGCTTCGCCAAGAAGACGGGCGGTCCCCCGGTTCCCCTGGCGGTCGAAGGTTGGAGCATCGCCGCGTCCTATTTTCTCACCGGCGAGACGTTGAGCGAGCGGACGATGATCGACCCGATCCATCGCTTCGATCTTCGCAAGGACAAGTTCGGCCTGGGCGCCATCGAGCCGTTCGCTCGCTACAGCGCGCTTGGCGTCGGCAACGAGGTCTTCACCCGGGGGCTCGCCGATCCGAACCTCTGGACCAATCGAATCGGGATGACCGACGTCGGCGTCAACTGGTATCTGAACCACGCGACCAAGATCTACTTCGACTGGCAGCATTCGATGTACGCCCAGCCCGTCTTCTATCGCACGGGGGGGCTTCGATCGACGTCCGACATTCTTTGGGTGCGGTTCCAGTTCATGTATTGAGCCGAGGCCGGCCGGGTCTCAATCCAGATCGAGGTTCCGAAGGCGTAACGCGTTGGTGATGACCGAGACGGAGCTGAACGTCATCGCGGCGCTGGCGATCATCGGGCTGAGCAAGATCCCGAAGAACGGATAAAGGGCCCCGGCGGCGATTGGGACGCCCAGGACGTTGTAGAGGAACGCGAAGGCGAGGTTCTCGCGGATGTTCCACATCGTCGCCACGCTCAGCTTGCGCGCCCGCTCGATCCCCCGGAGGTCCCCTTTGACGAGCGTGATCCCGGCGCTTTCCATCGCGACGTCCGTCCCGGTCCCCATCGCGATTCCGACCTCCGCCTGGGCGAGCGCCGGGGCGTCGTTGATCCCGTCGCCGGCCATGGCGACCGTCCGGCCCTCGGCCTGAAGCGACTTGATCGCCGCTCCCTTGGCTTCCGGAAGCACGTCCGCCCGGAAGTCGTCGAGCCCGAGTTTCCTGGCGACGGCGGCGGCGGTCGTCCGATTGTCCCCCGTCAGCATGATGATCCGGAGGCCGCCGGCGTGCAACTCCTTGATCGCGTGCGCCGCCGACTCCTTGATCGGGTCGGCGATCCCGAGGAGGCCCGCGCGACGGCCGTCGATCGCGACGAACACCACCGTCCGGCCTTCGTTCCGAAGCGGCTCCGCCCGGGCGGTCAAATCACCGGGGGCCGCGCCCGAGTCCTCGAGCATTTCCGCGTTGCCGATCACCACGACTCGGCCGTCGACCGTTCCCTTCACCCCCTTCCCGGTGATCGATTGAAAGTCTTCCACGCGGTCGAGCGTCAGGCCCCGCTCCTCGGCGCCGGCCGCGATCGCCTCCGCCAGCGGATGTTCGCTCGCCCGCTCCAGGCTCGCGGCCAGGCGGAGGATTTCGGATTCGTCTCCTCCCGACGCGGCGACGACGTCGGTCAACCGCGGCTTGCCCTCGGTGAGCGTCCCGGTTTTGTCGACCACCAGAGTATCGACCCGCTCCAGGACTTCGAGGGCCTCGGCGTTGCGGACGAGCACGCCCGACCGCGCGCCTCGACCGGTGCCGACCATGATCGACATCGGCGTCGCCAGCCCCAACGCGCAGGGGCAGGCGATGATCAGCACCGCGACCGCGTTCACCAACGCGTACGCGAGTCGCGGTTCGGGACCCCAGACCGACCAGGCGACGAAGGTCGAGAGGGATACGAGCAGCACGGCGGGCACGAAGTAAAACGAGACGACGTCGGCCAGCCGGTGGATCGGCGCCCGGGTCCGTTGGGCTTCCCCGACCATCCGAACGATTTGCGCGAGCATGGTCTCCGCGCCCACGCGCTCGGCCCTCATGACGAGCCCCCCCGTGCCGTTGACGGTCCCGCCGATCAGCGAGGCGCCTGCTCCCTTCTCGACGGGGATCGGCTCGCCGCTGACCATCGATTCGTCGACGGCGCTTGAGCCCTCGACGACCACGCCGTCGACCGGGACCTTCTCGCCGGGCCGGACGCGAAGCCGATCGCCGATCCGGACCTGATCCAGCGCCACGTCCTCTTCGCGGCCGTCGTCTCGGAGGATGCGCGCCTGCTTGGGAGCGAGGCCGAGCAGCGCCTTGATCGCGCTCGACGTCTGGCTTCGGGCGCGAAGCTCCAGGACCTGACCGAGCAGGACGAGCGTCGTGATGACCGCCGCGGCCTCGAAGTAGACCGGCGCCGCGCCGCCGTGACCGAGGAACGACTCCGGGATGAAGCTCGGGAACAACGTGGCGAGCACGCTGTAAACGTAGGCGACCCCCGTCCCCAGCGCGATCAGCGTGAACATGTTGGGGCTTCGGTTCACGATCGAGGCCCAGCCGCGCTGGAAGAACGACCAGCCTCCCCAGATCACGACCGGCGTCGCCAGGGCGAGCTGGATCCAGACCGAGGTGTTCGGGGAGACGAGGCGGCGCAACGCCGGAACCATCTCGCCCATGGCGAGACTGAAGACCGGAAGGGTCAGGATCAAGCAGATCCAGAACCGGCGCGTCATGTCGATGAGTTCGTGGTTCGGCCCATCGTCGGCCGTGGGCACCATCGGCTCCAGGGCCATGCCGCATTTGGGACAGCTTCCGGGGCCCTCCTGGATGATCTCCGGGTCCATCGGGCAGGTGTAGAGCGTCCCGCTCGGCAGCGGCCTGGCGGCGACGTCATGCATGCCGACGGGGCCCCCGCGGAGGAACCGCTCCGGATCGGCCTGGAATTTCGCGAGACACCCCTTGCTGCAAAAGTAGTAGGTTTCGCCCGCGTGTTCGAACGAACCGGCCGCGCTTTCGGGGACGACGCTCATGCCGCAGACCGGGTCCTTCTCGGCGTCGGGCGGGCTCATCGTGATGACGTTCAGGGCCGATCCCAGTCCGGCCGGACGCGTCGGCACGCCGACGTACTTCGCCGGGGCGGTCTGGAATTTCGCCAGGCATCCCTTGCCGCAAAAGAAGTAGGTTTCGCCCGCGTGCTCGCACGAGCCGGCCGCGTTTTCGGGGTCGACGTCCATGCCGCAGACCGGGTCCTTGACGCGCATCGCGATCTCCTTCAGGTTGCACGTGAATATTTAACCGTGGTTATGCGAGCATCCCTTCTCCCCCGGGAGAAGGCGTCCGGGGCGGCCGGATGAGGATCGCGGGGGCTCAACGAACTTCCGATTCTTCAAGCTCAGGCCAGCGTATCCCTTGACCCTCGCGGTCACAAGCGGCGCGGCGACGGTGAATCGACGGTTCGCTCGGGACTGTTTCTCACGACTGGCCTCGCCCCCGACGCGGCTGTACGATGATGTCGAGCGACTCAAACCTTTGGGGCGAAACTTTTGGAGGCGAGGATGAGCGATTCTCCTTATCCGAAGATCAGCGCCGAGACCGTCAAACGGCGCCGCGAATTGGCGGGCGAAACCTTCCAGGCGTTCCACGCGTTCAGCAATCAGGTCTTCGCCGAAGGCGCGCTGCCGGGGAAGACCAAGCAGTTGATCGCCCTGGCCGTCGCCCACGTCACCCAATGCCCTTATTGCATCGACAGCCACGCTAAACTGGCCGTCCAGCACGGCGCCAGCGACGAAGAAATGATGGAGGCGATCTGGGTCGCCGCCGAGATGCGCGCCGGCGGCGCCTACGCCCACGCCGGCATCGCTCTCGAAGCCATCAAGTCCGCGCGAGGCCAGGCCTCTTCCTAGCCTGCGGCGCGGGCGCCGGTTTTTGTTTCGATGCGACGCTGACAAGGAGCCAATTCCATGCCGAGCTTCCGCGACGAACGATTGCTTTTTCGGGTTGGGCTCCGGCTGGCGACGGCCGCCCTGGCGATCGGCCCTTGTTCCTCGTCGAAGGCCGAAGACGGCGCCGCGCCGCCGCTCTCAGCGTACTTCCAGAGCGAGACCGACCGGATCGCCGCCCACCCGCTGCTCGACGTCAAGACGGCCGACGACTGGAAGACGCGTCGCCCGGAGTTGCAGCGCCGACTGATGGAGATGCTCTGCCTGGACCCCGCGCCCGAGCGGACCGACCTGCGCGCGGAGGTCCGGGGCGTCGTCGAGCGTCCCGACTTCGTCGTCGAGAAGATCGTCTTCCAGTCGTCGCCCGGCCTGTACGTCACGGCCGACCTGTACCGGCCCAAGAAGGTCGAAGCGCCGCTACCGGCGGTCCTCTACGTCTGCGGGCACGGCAAGGTTGAGAAGGACGGCGTCATCTACGGCAACAAGGCCCATTACCAGCATCACGGCGCCTGGTTCGCGGCCAACGGCTACGTCTGCCTGATCGTCGACACCCTCCAACTCGGCGAGGTCCCCGGCCTTCATCACGGCACGTTCCGCGAGGGGATGTGGTGGTGGTACTCCAAGGGCTACACCCCGGCCGGCGTCGAGGTCTGGAACGGCATCAGGGCGATCGACTACCTCGTCTCGCGTCCCGAGGTCGACCCCGCGCGCCTGGGCGTGACCGGCCGATCGGGCGGGGGGGCGATGTCGTGGTACATCGGCGCCGTCGACGACCGCCTCAAGGTCGTCGTCCCCGTCGCCGGAATCACCGATCTGCAGGACCATGTCATCGCCGGCAACCCCAAGGTCGCGCACCCGGACGGCGTCGTCGAGGGGCACTGCGACTGCATGTATTTTCTCAATACATACCGCTGGGATTACCCGATGCTCGCCGCCCTGGTCGCCCCCAAGGCGCTCCTGGTGGTCAACACCGACGTCGACCCCATCTTCCCCCTCGTCGGCGTGAAGCGGATCTTCAGCCGTCTCGAAACCGTCTACGATTGGTACGGCGCGCGCGACCGGCTGGACCTGGTCGTCGGCAAGGGGGGGCACAAGGACACCGAAGAGATCCGTCATCCGTCGTTCGCCTGGTTCGAGCGGTTCCTGAAGGACGGCAAGGGGCTCTCCCTCGCCGAGATCAAGGAGCCGGATCGAAGCATCCCGATCGAAGACCTCAAGGTGCTCGACCCCAAGAAGCCCCTCCCCGCCAACGTCAACGACACCGTTCATGAGTCGTTCGCGCCCGCTCCCCCCGCGATCGCCCCGCCGGAATCCGCGTCGGACTGGGACGCGCTCAAGGCGCAGTGGCGTAAGTCGCTGGAACAGAAGGTCTTCGCGGGCTGGCCCTCGGATCACGACGGGGGGCGCTTGACCGTCGACAAGCCTTACCCAGCGCGTTCCTCTCACGGCGTATCCCAGATTGTCAAAGGGGGGCTCGGCGTCACCGCCTACGAGTTCTGGGCCGAGGGTCGTCCCGAGCTGAAGCTGCGGACCTGGATGTTCGCGACTCCCGACCGTACTGGGAAGGTCGACGACTCCGAGATGATCGTGCTCGACGCCGAGGGCTGGAAGCGCTACTCCGGCCTGATCGCCGGCTTTGAATCCGAGGACGGCGATCCGTCGACGCACCCTGAGTTCGAGGCCGCCAAGCGCAAGGTCGACGACGGGACGAGGCTCATCCTCTTCGCCCCTCGCGGCGTCGGCCCGACCGCCTGGCCCGAGAAGAAGGACACGCACATCCGCCGTCGGTTCGGGCTGCTCGGCCAGACGGTCGACGGCATGCGCGTCCTCGACATTCGCCGCGCCGTGCGATGCATGGCGTCCTCCGACGGCCCGAAGCTGACGCTCGTCGGTCGAGGCGACGCCGCCCCCCTGGCCCTCTGGGCGGCGGTCTTCGAACCGGAAGTCGGCAAGGTCGTGATGATCGATCCCCCCGCCACGGTTCGCGACGGCCCCGCGTTCCTCAACCTCGACCGGGTGTTGACCATGCCGCAGGCCGTCGCCCTGCTCTACCCGAGAGCCGTCGAGATCCTCGACTCCGCGCCCGAGGCCTGGTCCTGGCCCCGCGTTCTGGCCCGCAACCTGGGCGCGAAATCGCCCTGGCCGGTCGTTGAATCGGGCCGCCCGTCACAGTGAGGCCGACCCACCCCATCTGACGTCGCCGTCATTCCGAGAAGACCACCGCCGCGCTCAATCCCCGCCGAGGACGGTTTTCCCTCGGCGGGCTTCCGCGCGCCCGGGGCCGCGCGGCGCGGTGGACGAGTCCACCCATCGCCATGCTTAATGAAAAACTTTAAATATTGTCGCGGATTCAGGTCGTGCGGATGACAAAACTGGAATAATCGGCTCTAATTGACGATAGAGAGTGTGAGGCTTGGCTTGGCCACGCTTTCACGAATCTCGACGCCTCCCGGTCTGTACCGGAGTTCGTTGGAATCGACAAGTCGACGTGCGGCTGACACGCCGCCATCGTTGATTCGGCACATCGATCTTGCTTAGCGCGAGGGTGTGCGTCGTTTCGGCGGTTCTCTGCCCGGGGTGTCATCACGCCTACAGTCAGCACTGACAAAAAGCCGCGCTGAATCGACGTTGCGGGTCGAAGCGGAAGTCCGTCGACCGGGGGGGATCGTAAGCCCGTAAGCGGCTGCGCGCTCTCGACGTCGGACGGTTCGCCGATTCGCGGCGACGAGGTGCGTCTGCTCGAGCATATCGGACGGTTCGAGATTATTCGCCGAGCATGCGCTTCAACCCCATCGCCGTGGTCGTGGGAGCGCGCGAATAGATCAAATCAAAAATAGGTAATGACTCATGGCGCGAGTATTGACTCCGCGACGCCTACGGCTTCTGCTGCTGGCTGCGGTCGTGGCGGTTTGCGGGCAAATGCTGTATGCGTGGTGGATCACGCGGACCGACGCGTATACGGACAACGCGTACGTAGTCGGCAACATCACGCCGATTTCGTCCTTCGTCACCGGCCAGGTGGTGGCGTTGTTCGTCGACGACAACATGATCGTCCAGCCGGGCGACCCGATCGCCCAGATCAACCCGGTGGATTTTCAGATCGCCGTGGATCAGGCGCTTGCCGACTATCAGCAGGCCGGACACGCGGCCGACGCCGCCGACGCGACGACGCATTACACGACGGACGACCGCAAGGCGATGTTGACCGCCGCCGAGGCCAAGCGAGCCGAGGCCGAGCAGAAGGTGCGGGCCGCGACCGTGGCCGTGCAGACCCATACACGGCTGCACGAGAAGGAAAAAGAGGTGCTCGCCGCGCTCAACGCTCAGATGCCGGGGCTCGTCGCCTTGCAGCGGAACGCCCAGTATTATTACGAGCGGTTCCAAAGCCTGGCCAAGACCGGCGACGTCCCCGGACAGGAGTTCGACAA
Source organism: uncultured Isosphaeraceae bacterium (assembly GCA_937907405.1). Lineage (GTDB taxonomy): Bacteria > Planctomycetota > Planctomycetia > Isosphaerales > Isosphaeraceae > Paludisphaera. The sequence goes on from CALCIC010000675.1 coordinate 10,867, forward strand.
TCGCGAAGCCGCCTACCGTGCGGCGGTCGCCAAGGTCGAGTCGCTCAACAGCGACGTCAAGGGCGCCGAACGGCAGGTGCTGGCCAGCGAATTACTGCTCCAGGAGGCGGAGGTCCACCTCGAAGAGAGCAAAAGGGCGTTGGAGAACACCGACGCGACGGTGAGTCGGGCCGAGGCCGAGCAGGTGCAGCTCGTCGTGGCCGCCGACACCGCGCTGGCCCTGCGCAACCAGCAGGCGCTGGCCGAGGCCAAGCTGCGGCAGGCCAGGCTCGACCTAAGCAACACCCTGATCCGCGCGCCCAGGGCCGGCGTCGTCAGCCGTCGCACCATCCAGGTCGGCAAGACTCTGGAAGCTCACGATCCGTTCCTCAGCATCGTGCCGCTCGACTTCGACAACGTCTGGATCGTCGCCAACATGCGCGAGAATCAGATGCCGAACATCCGCGTCGGCCAACCCGTCAAGATCACGGTCGACGCCATCGCCGACCAAACGTTCGACGGCTGGGTCGAGAGCGTCGCCGGCGGGTCGGGGGCGGTGTTCTCGCTGTTTCCGCCAGACAACGCCACGGGCAACTTCGTCCGGGTGGTGCAGCGCCTGCCGGTGCGCATCCGGTTCGCGCACAAGGAGAACCTCGAGAACCGCGTCCGTCCCGGCATGTCGACGCGCGTCACGATCGACACCACGCGGTACGTGCGCAAAGGCGCGCACGAATGGTGATCGACCACGGCCTCTCGAAAAGCGAGTCAAGGATGACGACGGTTTCCAATCTCATCGCGACGTCGCGGCGTCTTCGATCGGCTGTGCTGCCCCTCGCGCTGCTGATGCCGGCGGGCGTCGCGGCGAACCTGCGAGCCCAGACGATCGCGCCAAAGCCGTCGGAAGCGGCCGAGGCGAAGCCGGAAGCGGCCAGGGAGGCGCCGGACCATTCTCGAGAGCCGTTCGATGATCCGACCCTCCTTCCCAGGGTCGCGTTGAGCCTCGACGACGCCATCCGCCAGAGCCTTGCCAACGTGGACACCGTGCAGGCCAACGTCGCCGTGCAGCGGGCCACGGTCGCCCGGTTCGAGGCGTTGAAGGAATTCATCCCCCTGGTCAACCTGCCGCAATTGCAGGTCGCATTCAACCAACTCGGCGGCCCCGGCAAGGTCTTGATCCTGCCGGACGTCACCGGCGGCGCCTTGCTCGAGGGAAGTCCGGGGCTGCAACAAGCCGCCCTCAATCGGGCCAACCTGTATTTCCCGATGGCCCCCTCGGGCCACATCACCGCGTTGCCGATCGCCGAGGAAGGCATCCACGCCAAGGTGCTCATGGAGCAATTGGTGCGACGATCGCAGATGATCCTGGCGATCCAGGGCTACTACACGGCCAAGCAGATCGATTACGGCATCCGCACCGCTCGGCTCGGGGTGAACCTGACCGGAGAGACCGTGGAGCTGACGAAGCGCAAGCTCGCGCAGCAGCAGGTCCACGACGTCGAACTCACCGAGGTCAAGGTCAACGACCGCAAGGCGCGCGTCCTGCTCTCCGATCTTGAAAAGGAGTCGCGGATCACCCAGCGCGAACTGGCCATGGTCCTGCACCAGAGCCGGTTGCTGGTGCCCCAACAGGAAGAGATGGTGCCCGTCAAGCTGGACTACGCCTACGACTTCGATCTGGTCGAGCCCGACGAGGTGGACCTCCGCTGGATGCCCGACTTCCCCGGCTCGCGCGAGGAGGCGATCCAGCTCGCCAAGCAGCAGCGCGTGGACGTGCGGATTCGGGTCGTGGGGCTGCGGATCGCTCGTCTGCAACAGAAGAAGAGCGTTCTCGGGCTGTTCGGCGAGGGCCGACTGCCCGCCGAATTGGGCTTCAAGAACACGTCGCCCACCAAGAACGGCGGCATCACCCTGGGGGCGATCTTCGGCTCGTCCTACGGCCTGCCGGTCGTCGACGTCGGGCTTTGGTCGGGGATTCGCGAGGCCCGTCTCGACGTGGTCCTGTCGCAACTGGAGCTGGAGAAGTCCCTCATCGAAGTCGCCGCCGACGCCGGCAACGCCTGGGACCGCTGGCAGCAGGCGATCCGCGAGTGGGAGCTGAGCGAGGCCGAGCTGCTGCTCCGCCACGAGCTGCTCGAACGGATGGAACGGATGTACGAACAGCAGCAAGCGATCTGGATCGAGGTGCTGGGGACGCGGGTCAACTTGCTCCAGGCCGACGCCAACCGCTGGACCCAGTGGTACAACCTGCAGTTGGCCCGCTTCAACGTCCTTCGCTCCACCGAACAACTCCTCGACTACGTCGAACGGAAACGAATCACCCGGCTGACGGCCTGGCAGAAGCCGCCGCCGGAAAGTAACCACCGTCGCTGGCTCCCCTGGCTGGCGTCGAAGGAAAGTCAACGGACGCCGCTCTTGCCCAAGGAGGGCCGTGATGGAAAGCCGTAAGGATCCGCGCGGCGGTCGGCCGCTCCGAGCCGCCGTCTTCGGCGTCGGCGCCCTGGCGACGACGCTGGCCCTGGCGTCGGCTTCGTTCGCCCAGCAGTCGCCGTTCTCGACGCAACCGACGCCCCCCAGCAGCGGAGCGTTTACATTGCCGGCGCCGGGACGACCGGGGCAAACGCTCCGCCCCGGCGAGTCGCCGACGGGTTCGACGCCCGCGCTCACCCCTCTGCGTTCGACCCCCGGCGCGGGGCCGGTGGTCGCGCCGGGATCGACGCTGCCGCCGCCTCTCCCGCCGCCGGAGGGGGGGGGGCCGCCGCCGCCGTCGACGGACGCCTCGACGTCGCGGCGCGCCGTCAAGCTGCCGCCGAGGCCCTTGGTCGCGCCCCCCCTCGCCGCGGAGCCGACCGAGCCGATCCCTCAGGTCGACCCGGTCGTGCTCAAGGCGGGTCTGACCGTGACCCTGCGGGTCTGTCAGGTGCTGCCCGCCGACGGCTTCAGCGCCGGCGAGCGGCTGCTCAACAGTCGACCGGCGATTCAAGAAGGCGACCGCTTCCTCGCCGAGGTGATCGACCCCTGCCCGCCGCAGCCGAGCCTGCTGGGGGGCGTCGTCACGTCGATCACCCCCCCCGGACATTTCGGCCGTCCCGGTTACGTCGGCCTGCAGATGACCCAGCTCGTCCGGACCGACGCGGGGAAGACGGAGATGCTCCCCTGGCGGATGGACATGGCCGACCGGCGATTCTCCGCCAAGATGCGGCGCGTGCTCCTGTCCGCCTTGCTCGGCCTGGAAGGCGCGGGGACGGGGGCCAGCGTGGGGGCCCAATACGCTGGCGGCAACATGGCCTTCATCGGCGGCGGCATGGGGATCGGCGCCATCGTCGGCATGGGCTACGCCAGCCTGCAACGCGGCACCGAGGCCAACCTCGAACCGGGCGACACGTTTGAAATCGTCGTGGGGACGACCGATTACCGGCCCGTCTCTCGGGAGTGGCAGACCATCCTCTATCCGGCCGCCGACGCCGATGGAAAGGCGAAGCACAAGAGAACGCGATGACTGGATCGTTGCGATCCCTGCTGGCGGCGCCGTTGCTGGGCCTCGCCGCCCTGGGATGTGGTCCGGAACGCCCCCCGGCGACGGGGGCCCTCGCGCCGGCGTACACCTTCAACCAGATCACCGATCCGGCGCTGCTGAACGTGGTCGAAGAGGTCAAGAACTGGGCCTCGCAGCAGGTCGCCGCGGATCAAAAGCCGCTCTACAGCCGCATCGAGGTCCTCCACCCGGTGCCGATCGTTCAACCCTACGGCGTCGGCGTCTTTCAGCAGGAGGTCCGCCTGCCGGTGATCTTCACCACGGGGCCGGGGTGGGACGACTTGCCGCTCGTCAAGAAGGAGGAAGCCGCCGCTCAAGCATTCCGCGACATCTCGGAGCATCTTCAAGGTCTGGACCATGAACCCAGGCTCCAGCCGACGTTGACGATTCAGACCCCGGAGGGGATGGAACTGGCCTGGATCAATCGACTCGAGCCGGGCGGAAAGAACATCCATGGGGACGATTGAGACGAGCCAGGTCCGGGTCGACGACGGCCTGCTAGCGGGGCGGCCGATGATCGCGTTGGTGGCGATTCTGCTGACCGCCGGCGGCCACACCATGAATCTTCGCGAGATGGGCGTGAGCCAGGGGTGGGTGCCCGCCGAGGTTTACGCCCTCCAGTCGTGCTACCTGATCAGCCTCGCCCTGGCGATGTTGGCCTGCCCGGTCCTGGCCCGCGGATGGACCTGCCGCCGATTGACGGAGACGGGGTTGATCCTGGCGGCGGCCGGTTCGGTGCTGAACGTGCTCGAAGTCGGCGAGCCGATGATCGTCTTTTTAATCGGGCGCGCGGTCGCGGGCGTCGGCGCGGGCATGGTGATCTACTTCGTTCCGCACCTGCTCGACCACCGTTGGCGAGTCGCGATCGCCTGGGCCGCGATCCTTTGCCCGGTCGCCGGTCCGGGCGCCGTGTCGCTCGCCACCATGATGTACGAGTCGTCCGACTGGCGGCACGGTTTTCTGTTCGAGGGGGGGGCGGCCGTCGTCGGCCTCGTCGCGCTCTGGTCGATGTCCGAAGTGTGCGAGGAGGTCCCGCGGCGGCCGCGCGGCTCGGTTCTGTACTTGCCCGGGCTGATCGTGGGTTTCGTCGCCTTGATGTACGTCCTCCATTGGGGCCAACTTCACGGCTGGCTGGAGGCGCCGGACGTCGTGGCGGCCCTGGCCATCGCGGCGGTCGCCCTGCTCGGCTCGCTCTGGATGGCCTGGCCGCACCTCGACCGGCTCATCCTGCGCGAGAACTGGGCGCGGCTGGTCTTGTTTTCGTTCGGCGGCTTCTGCCAGTTCTTCCTCGGCTACCTCATGAACGTTTACGGGGGGATGATCGTCAACCTCAGCTCCTGGCAGCGCGCCTGGCTGATCTGGCCGTTGCCGATCGGCATCGCCACGTCGCTGGCCCTCTCGCGGCTGCGATGGCGTCACGTCCAGGTGATCTTCGGCCTGCCCGGCGCGGTCCTCGGCCTGGTGCTTCTGGCGGTCGGCCTGTATCTCTGCTACCAGCGGATGCTGGAATGGCCGTACTGGGACGTCCGCGACGTCGTGGATCTCAACTGGTTCCCCGCGCCGGGGCACAGGGAGCTGGCCCCGGGACGGTTCGTGATGGGGTTGGGGATCGGCCTGTTCATGGTCGTCATGGATCTGCAGTTCAGCCCCGACCCGGATCGCGAGGAGACGATCCGGCCGCTGTTGAACGTCGTCCAGTTCCTGGGCGGCGGCGTCGCGGCCGGAGTGCTCATCAACTTCCTGATCATCGGCCACAAGGTCCACTACTCGTACTCGGCCGACCGCTCCGCCATCCAGGCCGAGGAACTCTCCCAGCGCGTGAACCTCCTGAGCGAGACCCTCCGGCAGGCGGGTCAGCCCGCTCCGGGCCGATCCGCCGAGGTGCTGCTGTATCGGTTCGTCAATTACGAGGCCAACAACCTGGTGTTCGTCACGGTTTACGTGGCGTTCTTCTTCACCGCCGTCACCCTGGCCGTCTTCTTTTCCGGACTCTGGCTCTGGCGGCGCTGGCGCGCCCCGGCCGTTCCGTAATTCCGGCGCTATTTCGACGGCAGCTTGACGCGCGCCAGGTAGATCGACGTCTTGCCCTCGTGCGACGAGTAGTAACTGACCCAGAGGACGCCGTCGCGCCAGACGAGGCCGGGGTAGCTGGTGTCGCCCCCGGACGGGAGCGTCAGGAACTCCGTGAGCGTGCCGGCCTCCGGGTCGAGCCAGGCGAGCGCCGTGTGCGGCTTGCCGACGTGCGACCGGCCGCCGGCCAGCAGGCGACCGTCGGGAAGCCGGATCAGGGCCGGGCCTCCCAGGTGCATGCCGAGGTCCTTCCACGTCCATTCGGTGTACGGCGGCCTCGCCCTGCCCAGCTTGTTCGTGCCGTCGGCGCCCTTGCCTTCGCGCCGCGACAGGCAAAGGGCCGTGTCGTCGGGGAGGAAGGTCAGGGCCGATTCGTTCGGCTCTCCGCCCGCCAGCAGGGTCGGCACGATCGCCGCGTAATCGACGCCGTCGGGGCTCTTGTAAAGCCGGGTGGATCGCGGGGGGATGGTCGCGTAGCCCACGCCGTAGGCCGAGCCCTTGTGCCAGGCGGGCCGCCAGATCCAGACGTTCGGCTCGCCGACCGCCTGGCCCTCGGCCCAATTCCGTCCGTCCTTCGAGAACCAGACCATCGACTGGTGCTTGATCGGCGACGGCGGATTCAGCGCCGAAACCCCCGCGAGCATCAGACGGCCGTCGGGCGTGACCGACAGCTTGGGGTCGCGGAGGTCGCCGGTCTCCGACGTGATCCGGGCCGCCGCCTCCCACTTCTCCCCGTCGGCCGAGGTCAGCACGCGCAGCGCGCCGTTGGGCGAGACGTGGCCGTCCCCCTCGCGAAAGCAGAGGAACCAGCGGTCCTGGAACCGGACGAGGTCCGTGAACGCGCTATGCCCCGCCTCGTTCGAGATCCGCCGCACGTCGAGGATCTTCGCTTGCTCCGGCTCGGCCTGGGCGATCGTGAGCGCCAAGGCGAGAAACCCAAAATACGGCATCGCGGACGTCTCCAGCTTGATTGGAAAAACGGTTCAAAGTGAAATCCGAACGCATGTTCACTGTCGAGGGAACCGAATCACGGTCATGGCCCCGTAGCCTTCCGTCCATCGGCTCTCGACCTCGACCTCGCCGACGCGCTCTTCCGGGCCCATCTCCTTGCGGAAATCGCGGAGCAGTTCGCCCTCCTGATCGATGGAGATCCGCACGAGGTATCGGCCGGGGGGCAGGCTGGGGCCGCGGCGGATCGCCCGGGCGCGTTCCGAACCCCGGGGCGCGGTGAGGTTCAGCGTGTGCTGCCAGAGGTTCCCCTTGCCGAAGACGGGACGGTCCGAATTGGCCCAGCGGTCCTTCGACCAACCGCCGGCCTCCCGGCGATACAGGTCGACCTGGAGCAGCATCTGGTCGAACCGCGCGGGCACGCCCTCGATCTTGAGCCAGACGTCGGTCGAGGCCGACACCTCGGCGGGCGGCTTCGGCAACTGGTCCGCCGACGCATACCTGCCGGCGACGACGGCCGCGTAGTCGTCGATGAACCGGCGGAACTGCTTGTACGTCCGGTCGCCGATCGCCATCTTCGGGCCGCCGCCGTGCTCGACTTGCATGGTGGGCTTCCTCAGCAGCAAGCTCGCCTCGGGGTTTTCCTCGTCGATCAAACCCTCGTCGATCATGTACTTGAGCGTCGCCTCGGGGTCGCCGATCTTGATCCACGACACCCGCGCGCCGTGCTTGGCCGCCTGCTTCTGGTTGCGGTCGGGGGAATGGCAGGCGACGCAACGGCCCATCTCCGCCCAGACGGAATCGACGAACGAGGCGAGCACCCGGTCGGCCCGCGCGTGGCGGACGACCTCGTCGGGGATCGTCGGACCCAGCCGCGCCGCGCCCGGCTTCGCGGCGAGCAACGCCGGCTCGTCCACGGCCGCTTCCAGCCACGCGCGAAAGGCTTCATACTCCTCGCGACGAACCGCCTCACCGACGAGGCCGGGCTTGTCGGGCTTCCGCGCGATGAACTCCAGGATCTTCGACTCCCCCGGCGCGTCCACGTTCACCAGCCCCGCCCCCACGAGCGAGGCGAACGTCTTCGCCTGGTCGGGGTCGATGTAATCCTTCAGGTCCACGCCGCTGAGGTGGCACTCGACGCAGCTCGACGGCCGCTTGGCCTCGAAGATCGGCAGGATGCGCCGCTCGAAGATCGCCAGGGCCGACCGTCCCTCGACTTCTTCCGCAGCCTGGGCGATCGGCGGGACGGCGGGGGCCAGTAGACAGAGTAAGATCAGGGCGCGCATGGCGTCGTCCTCCACGATGCGGGAGTCTGGCGAGTCGAAGCGCCTATCCTACCCGTCGGCCGAGCCCGTCGATACCGGCGACCGCCCGCCAAGCCCTGGCGGGGGTGAGCGTCTCGAAAGTGGGTGGGAAATCTCGTCCAAACAGAGGCGGTT
>CALCIC010000676.1 GCA_937907405.1 uncultured Isosphaeraceae bacterium
ATCGGCGCGAGAAGCTCGGGGGTCTCGCGGATCAGGCCGGCGCCCGGTTCCGGCATGACCCACGCGCGGGCCGCCCGGAAATCGGCGGCGGCCAGGAGCAGGTTGGCCGAATCTTCCGCCTGCTTGGCGAAGTTGGAGTCTTTCAAGCCCTGGTCGACCAGGGTCTTGAGGATCTCTTCAGGATCGACGCGACGGGTGATGTTGGTCTCCGCCTGCTCCGCGTACTTCTTGATCTGCTCGGGCTGGATGTCGATGGTCGGCCGCTTGAAGGCCATCGCCAGACAGAGCAGGAATACGATCGACGCCAGGACCACGGCGATCTTGTCGCCGTATCTCAGGCCGAGGTCCTTGAGCTTTTCCACCTTGGGGTTGGCCATGAGGGGCCTCCTGATGCTGGGTATGAACTCTCCGAAGCGGGAGAGGCGGAAGATCGAGAATCAATTCGGGAACCGGCGGTCCGGCGCGGCGGATCGCCGCGCTACGGCTTCGGCGTCTCGGGCGTGGCTTGAGGGGCCGCCGGCGCCGCCGCTGGATCAGGTTGGGCGGGATCGGCCGGCGCCGCCGCTGGATCAGGTTGGGCGGGATCGGCCGGCGCCGCCGCGGCGTCCGGCGTCGCGGCCGGGGTTTCCGCCTTGGGCGCTTCCGTCTGAGGAGCCTCCGCCGGCGCGGTTTCGGGCGAGGCCGCGGGAGTCGTCGCCTCGGCCGGCTGGTCTCCCGGCGCGGCGGCGGCCGCCTCGGCCGGCTGGTCTCCCGGCGCGGCTTCGGCGTCTCCCGGAGACGTGGGCTCCGCCGCCTCGGGGGGGGGCGGCTCATTGTAGAACCGGGCCTGGCCGTAGACCGTCAGCTCGACGATGTTGAAGTAGGGGTCGAACAGCGACTTCCCCGTGATCGTCTCGATCTTCTTCAGTTCCTCCTCGCGGGACTTGGCGCGGTCGAAGCTACGTTTGTCCTCGCCTTTCTTCTGAGCGGCGGCGCCCATGCCCCCCATGCCCCCCATCATGCCGTTCATCATATCCATGCCGCCGCGGCCGCCCATCATGCCTGGCATCATCATGTTGTTCATCATCATGCTGTTCATGCCGCCGTAGCCCATCGCGCCGCCCCCCATCATCATGTCGCGGCCCATCATGCCGCCCCCCATCATCCCCATCATGCCGCCGCCGAATCCCATGGGGGGGACGCCCTTCTCGGGTTTGATGACGCGGCTTTGGGGGCGTCGGATCTCGGGCTCCTTGACCTCGATCGTCATCGGCGAATTCTCGAGCTCGACCAGAAGGTCCTGAACGTGGTCCTGGTCGATGAGGACGGTGATCATGATCGGCAGGATCTTGTACTGGGTCGTCCCCTCGGGCTTGAGGAAGAGGACGTCCTGCGACACCTGAACGCCCCCCATCCCGCCCATCCCGCTCCCCAGCATGCCGCCGGAGCCGGAGCCCATGGCGCTGCCCATCATCGCGCTCATCATCATGCTGCCGCCGCTGCCGCTGCCCATGTCGCCCCCCCCCTCGGCGTCCTCCTCGGGTTCGTCGGGCGCGACGATCGGGTCGGCGGCTTCGAGGACGTCCCCCTTGGCGAGCGACTTCTGGTCCTGGGCGATGATGTTGCCGACCTCGAGCGCCTTGATCTCCTTGAGATAGGCCGACTCCCAGTCGGTGGCGTTGCGATTGACGTTGTTGACGACCTCGAGGACGGTCCGCTGGACCCAGAGCCGCTCCTGCGACGACCAGACCTCGTTGAGCTTGGGCGCCCTCTTGTTGAGGTCGAACGTGGTGGGACGCAGCAGCATTTCCGAAGGAGCCGAGGCGACGATCCCCTCGCCCGTCTCATAGTTGAACGGCTTGAAGGTCTCGAAGACCGTCTTGACGTAGGCCGGGTAGGCGTAGACGTAGTCGATGATCGCGAGCTGCACTCCGCTGGCGTCGGCCTCCTCGGGCCACTTGCGGCCCCACTTCTGGAACCGGCTGGCGACGCTCTCGGGCCAGGTCAGAAGCGGGGCCTGGCGTTCGTACAGCTCTTTCCAGGCGACGTCGACGTCCTTGGTGAGGACTTCGGTCTTCTGAGCGACGACCGGCTCGAAGTCGGCCGTGGGGACCGACGACGACGTGTAATTCTGCACGTCCTTGGCCGCGGAGTTGATCTTGGCGGTCGTATCCTCGGTGTTCTTCTGGATGGGCCCCGAGCCCAGCACGTACGCCCCTCCCGCGAACAGGGTGGCGACGGCGATCGAGATCCAGAACCGGTATTTGACGACCTGGCGAAGGAATTCCTTGACTTGATCCATGGTAGTCGGCGCCTCGTTCAGATGAAGCCGTGTGAAAATTGCAGATCCATGACGGGCCCGAGCCGGCCGGCGTCGCGACGTTGAGACCGGCGCCGACCGAGGACGGAGGGTCGATCCCCGTCCCCGCCCGCCGCCGCCGCGTAACCCCGCTCAGGGCGTGGGAGGAGCCTTCGGCGCCGCTCCACCCCCCGGCGCTCCGCCCGGAGCCGCCGGAGCGCCCGGAGCGCCCGGCCCCGCTGGAGCGCCCGGTCCCGCCGGAGCGCCCGGCCCCTTCGGCGCGGCCAGGGCGTTGCTGATCGCGCTGTCGATCTCGGCCGTCTTCTTGCTGGACAGCTTCTCGATCTCCTCCTCCTTGGGCATGGTCACGGCCGGGTGGTTCTTCTCGGCCTCCCGAATCTTCTCGATCAACTCCTTGGCCTTGGCCATCCGCTCCTCGACCTGCGCTTGCTGTTCTTCCGGGGTCGACGCCGGTTCGAGCGGCTCCTGGGGCTTCCAGAGGAACTGGATCAAGAAGTCGGTGCGGGTCAGGGTGCGGAGCTTCTCCTTCTCCACGGCGCCCCCCATTCCGCCCATTCCACTCATCATGCTGTTCATCATCATGGCTTGCATCGCCATGTCCGGGCCGCCGCTCCCCATCATGCCGGAGCCGGAGCCGGAGCCGGAGCCCATGGCGCCTTTCATCATGCTGGCCATCATCGCATCTTCCATCGAGCCGCTGCCGCTGCCGCTCTCGGTGTCCTCGGGGGGCGCGGCGCGGTCGAGGAGGGGGACGGTCTGGCTGGCCAGGTTGTTGGTGGCGCTCCCCTTCTCGCTGGTCCATTCGCGGTCGCTGGTCTGCCAGGCGAGCGCGACGTGGCTGACGCCGTAGAGCCGCAGCGTGGGCATGTTGAGCTTGCGCATGATCTTGGCGGTGATGAACTCGAACGGCCCGAAGTCGACGCGCCGGGGGTCGTTGGGAGGAAGCGTCCGTTGCTCTTGCGTCGTCGGGTAGGGGTTGTAGTGGTGGCCGACGATCTGGATGATCCAGCCCTCCCCTTCGGGGGGGGTGGCCACGTCGTAGGGGTGCATCAGCCGCTTGAACGGGGGGGCGATCAGGTCGAACCACTCGGCGGCCACGTCGTTGCGCCAGACGGGCTTGATGACGTCGATGTGGACGGCGAGCTTCTCGATGGTGTACTCGTCTTCCGGGCTGTCGGGCCGCAGGCCGTACTCGACGGCCGGGTCGGGGAAGTACGAGCTGATCGTCTGCAGGAACCGGGGCCACATCCCCCGGTTGCCGGGATCGATGATCAGCGACTTGCCCTCCTCGAACTTGGCGGAGAACGCGCCCTGGGCGGCGTCGAGGCCGGACTTGATGCTGGCCCCGCGCTTGGAGACCCCTTCCGCCTGATCGACGGCCGACTTGAACTGGACGGTCGAGACCTTGGCGAAGGCCCGGTAGTCCCCCAGGACGAACAGCGAACTGAGCCCGAGCATGATCAGGGCCGACGCGGCCAGCGCCCAGGGCTTCTTGGCGCGGATGAGCCGGATCCGCTCGATCTCCGGGGGGAGCAGGTTGGTGCTCAGGCCGCTTCGACCCACCCCCTGGACCCCCAGGCCGTAGGCGACGGCGAACGACGCCAGGTTGTCCTGGAACTGGGGAGAGCCCTTGACCTCCTCGCTTTCGAGCCGGGCGAAGTCGTCGAGCTTCTCGACCTCCTGGTTGAGGTTCTGCTGGAGGAACTTCTGGAGCCCCGGCAGCTTGAAGCCGTTGCCCAGGCCGACGACCTTGCGGATCTTCGACGACCGGTTGATGCTCGAATAGAACCCGATCGAGCGGTTGACCTCGCTGGCGAAGTCGTTGAACACGCCCCGCATGGCCGTGAAGATGGCCCGGGGGTCGGGCGCCTTGGTGGCGTTCCGCTTCAGGTGCTCGGCCTTGGCGAAGGTGAGCTTCAGCTCCTTGGTCAGCGCCCGGGTGAAGTGGTTGCCGCCGATGGGGACGTTGCGCTGCCAGATCCGGACGCCGTCGGTGATGATCAGGTCGGTGTTGTCGGCCCCGATGTCGATGACGACCACCGAATCCTTCGACCCGCTCCCCTTGATCTGGTCGTAGGCGATGAAGTTGTACAGCGCGATCGGGGCCATCTGGACGACGTCGACCTCGATGCCGGCGACCGTCAGCGGCAGGATCGCCCGATTGATCTGGTCGCGCTTCATGGCGAACAGGCCGACCTCGGCCATCATGAATTCGTCGTCGTCCCCGTCGTCGTCCTCGTCGCCGATCTGCTGGTAGGCCCAGACGACCTCGTCGAGCGCGAACGGGATCTGCTGCTTGGCCTCGAATTTGACGATGTCGGGAATCCGCTTCTTCTCGACCGGCGGCAGCTTGATGAACTTCACCAGACCCGCCTGGCCGGGGACCGCGATGGCCACCCGGCACCCCTTCAGGTCGTTGCGGTCGGTGAACGTCGCCAGCGCCTCGCGAACCAATTCCTCGGCGTCGGCGTCGGGCTGGCTGAGGATCTTGGGATACTCGATGTAGTCGAACGCTTCGGCCACGACCTGTTCGGGAGTCGGCCCCGGAACCATTTTGAGCGCCTTGAGCGCGGCTTGACCGATGTCGATCGCCCAGACGGACTGGATCTTCGCCATGCGGTGGAACTCCTCATATTAGTCGAGTCAATGGGGCCGGCGACCCGCGAGCCGGGGGTTTCGCCGTCTGTGTTCATTCAAGTCGAAGTTTCAAGATCGAAGCGCCGAACATCGCCGCGCCGTCGGCTGGAGGCCCGCGGCGCGGTTTCGGCATGAGGCGTTGCAGTCAATCGGTCAGTCAGTCGATTCGAGCGGACGATCGGAGTCGGAAAGGTCGAATCCCGGCCGGAACCCGCAGCGGTCCACACGCGAAGGGCTTGGACCGTCGGCGGATCGCCGCGGACTTCGATCGCGGTCTTCCTAACATTGGATGCAGCGCGCCTGCGAAAAGTTCCGGCGGATTCCGCCGATCCGAACCAGCCCGAGGCCGCCGCGCCGGCTCGGACGACCTAGATTGCCCGACCGACGCCGGCAGCGCCTACCTGTCAGTCTAGCATACCTCGGTCGTCTTGAACCGACTTCGGAACGAAGGTTCCAAAGTCGAGCATCTCGAAAGGATTCTGTCAACGACCTTGCCCCGCGAGTCGTCAAGAAAGGCGACCCGTGAAACATCCGAGACATGCCGTCGATCGGGATCGGCGCTTGGGATCGACTCTCTTTCAACGTCGTCGGACGCGGTTTTGTTCGGGGGGGGAGGCCGCGGCGGGCAACTCGGGGTCGGGCCTGGGGGGCTGACGATCGGCTGGGGCGTCGGCGGCGTCGGCCCGGTCGCCGTCGGCCTCGGTTTCGGCGTCGTTGGCCAGACGACCGCCGCCGGGACGCCCCAGCGGTTGATCTTCCTCGACGAGTTCGACCCGGAAGTCGTCGAACTGGGCCAGGCCGTAGCCGGCGAGGCCGAGGGTCACGGTGAACTCGCCGTCGGCCGGGGCCTTGCGGTAGAGCACCACCCGGCAGAACAGCGGGAGGGCGTCGGTGTTGCGATACTGGAGCTGCTCGCCGCCGATCGAGTCGCGGATGATGATCCCCCCCTGTCCGGGCACGCTCTCGATCGGCCGCCGCACCAGCACCGAGATCCGGATCAGGTTGCCGGCGCTCACCGCGACGGCCGGCGACCGCACGGCCGCCGCCGGGAAGTCGAGGTAGCCCGGCAGCGTGGTCTCGAGATCGGCGGGATTCTTGGGGGCGACGCTCAGGCTCAGCATCCGACCCGGCCTCGACTTGCCGCGCTGCGGGACGGTCATCTTGGATTCGATCCCCTCCATCTGATAGCTCAGATCCATCCAGCCGTCGTCGGACATCTGCTGGGGGTCGTCGAACCCGCCCGACGGGACCCGGTTGGCGCCGAACCGATAGCCGGGCTTGCCCTTGATCCAGTCGAGCCAGATGTACGCCTCGGGGAGAGTGCTGAACGAGACCAGCGGCGGCAACGAGGCCGGTTTGACCAGGATCGGCGGCTGGGCCGGCGCGTCCTTGACCCTGGGGTCGTCGGCCGTCAGGCCGTCGAATCGGACCTTCGCGGCCTCCTTGGTGAACTCGACGAACGCCTTGACCCAGTGGGAGTACGCCAGGATTCGAAGCGGCCGGTGGGCGCGGCGCGCCTCGGCCCAGGCGAGGGGGAAGTCCAGTCGCTCCTGGGCTTCGCGGGCCGACTTGATGCTGGCCTCGGACTTCGCCAGGAGTTGCTCGACCTCGTTGATCGGCTTGTTCAGGCTCAGCGCCCGGTTCTGGAGTTCGTCGGCCTCGGTCCGGATCGTATGGCCGTCGGCGGCGAGGCGGCCGTGCGCCTCGGCCGTCGCCCGGTACATCAGCTCCGCCTGTTCGATCGCGAGCTGGACGGCCATCGGCCGGGCCCGTTGGATGGCCGCTTCGAGGCGGTCCTTGAGGTCCATGTCGGTCGTGCAGAGGATCATCGACGACACGTCGAACTCGGGCAGGCGCAGGTTCGTCCCTCCCGGCGCGCGCTCTCGGTCCAGCACTTCCACCCCTCCGGGACTGACCAAGAACGCCTGGGCGCTCTCGGGCAGCACCGCCCGGATCACCAGGTGCTGCGCGGCCATCTGGTGGGGTTGGTACTGGGCGAACATCGAGTAGTCGGCCAGGAGCAGCAAGGCGCCTCCGCTGTCGACGGAGATCGACGCCGCTTTGTGGAACGGCTTGGGGGCGTATTCCTTGTACATCGGGACCTTCGTCCCGCTGAGCGACCCCGGAGGGGGGGTGTTCGGCGGGTCGGGGTCGAAGATCGAGTAGAGCGGGATCGACGACCCGGACCTGGCCAGGAAGGTCTCCATGAGGTCGATTTCCATGTTCAGCAGCGCCATCTCGATCAGCAAGGGCCGCCCCGCCGGCCGCGTGAGGTCGGCGTCCCCCTGGAAGCCCAGCCCCCGATACCCGGCCGAGAGCGCCATGTAGGTCATCAGCCGGAGCTGCTCGGGGAGCACTCGGGGGACGCCCCAGCCCGGCGGGGGCTCCTCGCCCCAGATGTTCCGCCGCAACGACTCCGAGCCCGAGGTCGGCAGCCAGGCCCAGTACGGCTGGCCGGCGTTCGCCCGGGTGGACAGCCGCGGCCGCTGAACCAAAAACTGATAGAACTCCAGGGGGTCCTGGCCGGCGCCCCAATGGTTGAGGTTGATGCCGATCGTATCGAGATTGCCGGGCGACCGGGCGTACAGCGGGAGGTCTCCCTCGACGATCCCGGTCGTCAGCCTCGAGAACTTCGGCGGCATGGCGCGAATCGCCGTGATCAGCTTCCGGGTGCGCGCCAGTTCGTCCTCGCGAACCTTCAACTCCCGATTCCGACCCAGCCCCTCGCCGGCCATCCAGAACGCCACGTCGTCCTTGAACTTGTACGACTCGATTTCCTTGATCTGCGTCGCGACGTCCTGGTCGGATTCGGCCCTCGACAATTTCGGGATCAACCGAAAACCGCGGTCGACGGCGGTCTGGATGCGCTCGGGATCGGATTTCAGGTCGTCGACCAGGACGTCGAACCCGTACTGCCGCAGCAGGTTCACGTCGGCGCCGGCGGCGTCGATCGCGGTGGGGAACCACTCGTGGAGCTGGCCGTCGCCGCCGATCTTCCGCAACTGGTTGGAGTCAAGCCGGATGCGATCGAACTTCGCGAGCCGTCCGTCGGCGGCCTCGGCGGCCGGCGCGGTCCCCTCGGCGGCCGTTCCGGGAGGGCTCCAGGTCGCCAGGATTTCCCTAGGGACGGGACGAACCACCAGGTTGTCGAGATAACCCTCGGCCCCTCCCACGCCCCCCATCAGGTTGACGCCCACCCGATCGACGTAGGCGCCCTCAAGGCTCCCCGGCCGTCGCGACGACGCCCGCAGCACCCGCGCCTGCCGCTCGATCGACGGCAGCAGGTGGGGGACTTCGAGCCGCTGCCAGCGGTCGACCCGATCGAAGACCGTCCCCGGAACCAGCACGAACGACGCCGCGCGGGTGTCGGGATCGACGTCCGACGGCAAGACCACCCGCACGAAAAGCTGGGCCCCCGAGCGGTTCGACCGGACGTTGAGGACGACCTCGAGACTCTCTGTAACCGGGACCTTGGGAAGGGGATACGAAACGAAGAACTGGCTTCCCTGGTCGGCCTCGAACTGGAACCGTTCCGACAGGCGGCCGTCGTTCGCCGCCCGCTCCGACCGCTCCTGAGCCAGCAGGTTGATCGTCGTGTCCGTATGTTCGCGCTGCCAGACCGCCCCGGGGGTCTCGAAATCGTCGTGGAGTTCGGGGATCTCGATTGCGGGCTTGGAATCCTCGGGCTCGGTCGGTTCGTCGGCCGCGCTCCCGAGCATCGCGCCCGAGACCAGGACGAGCCCCAAACCCCATACGACGCGCGATCGCAGCCAGTATCCCATCGGCTCGAGACCTCCCTGTACTCGGGCCACCCCTTCGCGGATTGATTGAAGCTCGGATCTTATCCCTCCGTCCCCAAACCGAGAAGGGCAATCGGAATCGACCTTCCCCCTCCCGATTCAGCCGCCGTCGAGCCCAAAGGGGTTCGGCACGAGAGCGGCCCGCACCTCCGCGACGACGACTTCGCCCGCCGGCTTCAGATTCGCGCCGATCCCCGCGCCGGCCCTTACAAGCCCCCTGAAGGACCGCTTCAGTCCTCGACCACCTTCAGACCGCGTTCCTCGTCGGGTACGGCCGGGACCAGGCGTCCGGTCAGGCGTTTGTCTTTCGTGGAGCCGCCGCGAGCGACCAGGAACTTGCCGGGGCCGACCGGGACGATCCCCAGCGAGCAGTCGAACTCGAACCGTTCGACCCGCTTCAGGGATGCATCGACCTTGAGGAGGATCTTGGGGTCGCCGTAGCAGCCGAACCACCAGTGCCCGTCCGCGAAGGCCGCGGTCTGGACCCCCATGAGCGTGTGACCGCCGGCGAGGGCGTGCTTCTTCACGAATCGGAAGGCGGCGTCGTACTCGTAAACGTAGTTCTCCGTCACGTCGTCGGGCAGGCCGCCGACGACCAGGAACGTGCCGTCGTGGAACGCGACCCCCCCCGCGCCGTGGAAGGCTTCGGGCGTGTGGCGCCTCGCCAGCAGCGACAGGTCCGCGGCGTCGTAGACGTAGACCCAGGAGTCGGCGTTCCCCTTGGGATCGTTGAACTTGCCGAGATTCACGGCGACGTAGACCTTACCCTCGTGGAAGCAGAGATCGCCGTGGTGGCTGGCGACGTCCACCTGCCTGGTGATCTTGCCGTCGCGATCGGTTTTCACCAGTCGCGTGGTGAAGGACCAGAAGATCGCGTCCTTCCCGTCCGTGCAGACGCCTTGAAGGTGGCGCGGGTATTCGCCCTCACAGGCCACCTCGTGAAACTCGGCGGCGGCCGCGATCGACGCCGTGAGGAGGCTCGCCATCGCCAGGGAAGCGCAAAACCGTTTCATGATCGTCTCTGAAGCGTGGGGGGGGCGTCCGGGGCGTGCCGATCGGATCGGATCGGATCACGAGCCGAGGGAGTGGAGCGCCTGTCCGAGGTCGTTCCAGAGGTCGTCGGCGGCTTCGAGTCCGACGGACAGCCGGACGAGGCCGGGGGTGATCCCGAGTCGTTCGAGGGTCGTCGGGTCCTGTCCCCGGTGGCTGGTGCTGCAAGGGTGGCTGATGGTCGTCTGGACGTCGCCGAGGCTGGGGGCGAACGGGATCTCGCGGAGCGCCTTGATCAGGTGGTCGGCCTGGTCGCGGCCGCCGACGTCGAACGCGATCATCGCGCCGAACCCATGATCGAAGACCCGGCGCGCCAGCTCGGCGTCGGGATGCGACGCGAGCCCGGGGTAGTAGACGCGCCGGACCTTGGCGTGCGATTCGAGCCGGTTCGCCAGCTCGAGCGCGGTCTGCGAGGTTCGGTCGACCCGGAGGCTGACGGTCGACATGCCTCGGAGCGCCAACCAGCAATCGAACGCGGGGCCGGTCTGGCCGAAGGTCGAGGCGACGTTCTTGATTCGGTCGATGAGCGGCCTCGGCCCCACGGCCGCCCCCAACGTCACGTCGCTGTGGCCGCCGATCAGCTTGGTCAGGGAGTGGACGACGATCGTCGCGCCGAGTTCGAGCGGTCGGCAGAGCAGCGGCGCGAACGTGTGGTCGATCAGGAACGGCACGCCCGCCGTTCGCGCGGCCTCGCCGACGCGCTCGACGTCGCAGACGCGGAGCAGCGGGTTGGAGAGGGTCTCGGCGACGATCAGACGGGTGCGGGGGGTGATCGCCGCCTCAAGCGTTTCGAGCCGCTTTGGATCAAAGCCGGAGTGGTCGACTCCGAACCGCGCAAGCTCGCGGGCGGCCAGCGTCGTGGTCTTGCCGTAGAGGCCGTCGGAGACCGCGACGTGGTCCCCCTGTTCGAGCGTCGCCAGCATCGAGGCCGCGATCGCCGCCATCCCCGAGGCGCAGACGACGCCGGCCTCGCCGCGCTCCAGCCTCGCCATCTTGTCGGCGAGCTGGACGCCGTTGGGGTGGCCGTCACGCGCGTAGAAGAAGCCGCTCAGTCGACCTTCGTTGAGCGCGTCGATGTCGTCGAGGCTCTTGACGCGGTACACCGAGCTGAGCGCGACGTCGGGAGCGACGGGCTCGGTGGCGGAGGGGGGCGTTTCGGGCGCCCGGGCGCAGAGGGTTGAATCGGCGACCGGCTCTTGGTTGCTCATCGTCGCGATCGTCCTTTTCCAGTTAGAAAGGGGGGGGGGGGGGGGGGGGGGGGGGGGGGGCGTCGCCCGGGCGGGGGGGGGGGGGGGGGGCCGGCTCGCGGCGGTTACGCTCCCGCGCTGCGGCGATGAAACCGGCCGGCCTGGCCGAGCATCGCCAGCAATTCGCCGAGTTCCCGCAGGGTCACCCAGAGGTTGCGGGCGGCGCGGGCTTCCGCCATTTTCTTGCGGTGGAGCGAAAGCTCGGGCCAATCGACCGACCACGCCTGGGCGATCGCGGTTTCTCGGGACTTCTCGGTGAGCTGGGCGAGTTCTTCGATCAGGCCGTCGGCGATCTCGCATTCGCTCGATCGATACCGATGCTCTTCGTCGGGCGCCAGCGCCTGGGGGGGCTTGACGGCGGTCAGGCGGTCTAGGAGCCGATTCTTCCAGGAGACCTTGGAGAGGCCGTTGCGAGCGTGGTCGTGCGCGCCCCGATCGTCGGCCAGGTCTTGATGCGAGGTCTCGCCGCTTTCCGGATCGACCCAGGGGCCGATTCGGACGACGAGCACGGTGATGTTGTCGTAGCCGCCGCGGAGGTTGGCGAGGCTGACCAGATACCGGCAGGCGTCGCGAGGATGAAAGTGCCCGGCGAAGGCGCCGAGCTCGGGGTCGGTCACCGGGCCGGAGAGGCCGTCCGAGCACAGCAAGAAGACGTCGCCGACCTTGACGGCCAGCGGCCCCTCGACGTCGACCTCGATCTCGACCTCCGGCCCCAGGCTGCGGGTGATGACGTTCTTGGGGATCGAGTGGTTGGCCTGCTCGGACGTCAGGTGGTTCCGCCGCACCAGCTCCCAGACCAGGCTGTGGTCGAACGAGAGCTGATCGATGCGGCGGTCGCGAACCCGGTAGACCCGCGAGTCCCCCACGTGGGCCACCAGCGCCCCCTCGGGCAGCAGCAACAGCGACGAGCAGGTGGTGCCCATCCCCTGGAAGTCGCGGTTGGCGGCGGCCCGGCCGTGGATCTGGCCGCTGACGTCGCGGAACGCCTTGGCGATGGCCTCGGCGGCGCCGCCGCTCTTGGCCTTCATGTAATTGTGCGGGATCAGGTCGCAGGCCATCTTGCTGGCGAGTTCGCCGACGGCGTGCGCCCCCATGCCGTCGGCCACCATGAACAGATGCCCGCGGCTCCGCCACGCCTCGCGGTTCGGAGCGCGGACGGTCGTGTGGCTGTCCTGATTGTTCTGGCGACGCATTCCGGTGTCGGAGGCCGACGCGTCGATGATGATGTCGTCCCAGTTCACAACCAGACCTTACTTGATATTAAAATTCGCGAACTCCGCCGGAGACGCGCGATCCCAAGCTTCGCGTCCAGACCTCCGACGACTTTCGCATCTTTTTGTTACACTTGCATGAACCGAAGCTCTCGCCCCTCGCGGGATCGGGAAACACCGACGTTCGGGGCTTCAGGGGACTCGCTCCACGCGATTCGACGGCCGGACGTCTTCCCGAATCCCAAACGGCATTGTACACGCAACCCGCACGCATTGCAGCACGGCGTCGAGAAAAGCCGACCAGGCCGCGCGGTCCCCGCATCATGCCGCACGCGGGCGCAACCCGGCTCTCTGGTCTGCCACGCCGTCGTTGCAGAGTATAAGCTGGTACCCGACGCGCTCAATACTACTTTTGTCGCTCAAGTCTTGTGACCCGTTCGGTTCGACGTTCTGGAAAGCGAGTTGCTCCGCGATGTCCGACACCCTCATGACGCCCCCCCTCGCGTTTCACAAGCAGACGCTGGGCAACGGCCTCGACGTGATCGTCAAGCACCAGCCGAGGCTCCCGATCGTCGCCGTAAACTTATGGTATCATGTTGGTTCCAAAAACGAAGAGCGAAATCAACGAGGTTACGCCCACCTGTTCGAGCACCTGATGTTCGAGGGCTCCGAGCACTACCCCGGCGACTTCTTCAAGCACCTTCAGCCGCTCGGGGCGAGCATCAACGGATCGACGTCGAGCGATCGAACGAATTACTTCGTCGACGTCCCGTCGGCCCACGTCGAGCTGGTCCTCGCCATGGAATCGGACCGCATGGCGAACCTCGTCCCGGCGCTCGACGACGAGAAATTGAAGATCCAGAAAGGGGTCGTCAAGAACGAGTACCGCCAAAACTACGCCAACCGGCCCTACGGCATGGTCTGGCGGCTGCTGGCCGAGGCGCTCTATCCCCCCCAGCACCCTTACAGTTGGCTGACGATCGGCGTCATGGAAGATCTCGACACGGCCTCGCGCGAGGACGTCGCCGCGTTCTTCCAGCGCTACTATACGCCCGCCAACGCCAGCCTGGCGATCGTCGGCGACCTCTCCATCGACGAGATGACGGCGATGGCCGACCGCTACTTCGGAGCAATTCCCGGAGGCGCCGAAACCGCCCGCCCCTGGACGCCGCCGACCGGGCTCGCCGACACCGTCGAGTTGACGCTTCAGGATCGCGTCGAACTCGACCGTCATTACCTCGTCTGGCACACCGTCCCCCAGTTCCACGAGGATGACGCCGCGCTCAGTCTGCTGGGGGACGTCCTGGCGCGAGGGCGGTCGAGCCGGCTCTACAAGAAGCTGGTGATCGAGCGCCAGTGGGCGCAGGACGCGTCGGCCTACCAGTCGGGGCGCGAACTGGCCGGGACGTTCGGGATGACGGCCACGCTGCGGCCCGGCCGGTCGATCGCCGACGTCCGCGGGTTGCTCCTGGACGAAGTCGCCGAGATCGCCGCCCAGGGCGTCTCGGACGACGAGCTCGAACGCGTCGTGACGATGAAGTCGGCCGGCTTCCTGTTCGCCCTGGAGCACGTCGGCGGTTTCGGCGGGGTGGCCGACCGGCTCAACGCGTACAACGTCTATCGCGGCGACCCGTCGTTGATCACGACCGACCTGGATCGATACCGGGCCGTCACCCCCGAGGCGATTCGCGCCGCGGCCGCGAAGTATCTGGTCGGCACGCCGAGCGTCGGCTTGTCGGTGGTCGGGCGGAAATCCACCATGGTCGACGTCAAGGAGCTCGATCGCAAGACGCCGCCGCCGAGCAAGGCCCCTGCTCCGTTCCGCGCGCCGACGCCCGAGGTGCACGCCCTCTCGAACGGCCTGCCGGTCTGGGTGCTCCCCTTGCACGACCTGCCGACGGTCTCGCTGAGCATCGCGACGACTGGCGGCGGCACGCTTCAGCCGTCGGACCGGCCGGGCCTGGCGCAGCTCGCCGTGGCGATGATGGACGAGGGGACGCGGACGCGGTCGGCCGCCGAGATCGCCCTGGCCGCCGAGGCGATGGGGGCGTCGTTGTCGACGAGCTGCGGCTGGGACGGCGCGTTCGTCTCGCTCCGCTGCCTCAAGGCCGTCCTGAACCGGGGGCTCGACCTGGCCGTCGACGTCCTCCGCGAGCCGATCTTCCCAGAGCCGGAATGGGAACGGCTTCGGGGGCAGACGCTGGCGGCGCTCAAGGCCGAGCGCGACGGCGCCGACTCGCGATGCTACCGGGCGATGCTCAAGGCCCTGTACGGCAGGGGTCATCCCTACCGGCATCCGCTCGACGGCGTCGAGTCGGCGGTGGCCGGGTTTTCCCGCGAGGAGGCCGTCGAATTCCACCGCCGGGTGGTCGGGCCCGGCCGCGCCGCGGTGATCGTCGCGGGGGACGTCACGGCGGATTCGATCCTGCCGATGCTCGAAGCCAGGCTCGGCGACTGGACCGGCCCTCCCCTGGTCCGCCCCGAGGTCCCCTCCCCGCCGCGCGGAGACCACCCCCGGATCATCCTCCTGGACCGACCCGGCGCGCCCCAGGCCGCGGCCCGCGTGGGACACGTCGGGATCGCCCGGTCCGACCCCGACTTCGATCGGCTGATGCTGCTGAATCAGGTGCTCGGCGGCCAGTTCACCTCGCGGCTCAACGAGAAGCTTCGCGAGGAGCGCGGGTTCACCTACGGCGTCCGCAGCAGCTTCGACCCTCGACGCGGCAAGGGGCCGTTCTCGATCGCCTCGTCGTTGCAGTCCGACCGGCTGTCCGAGGCCCTGGAGGACGTTTATCACGAGGTCCAGGCGCTTGTCGGCGGCCGACCGCCGACCCAGACCGAGATCGACGACGCCCGCCGCGCGCTGGTCGAGGGGCAGACCCGGCAGTTCGAGACCCCGTCGGCCCTGGTGAGTCGTTATGCGGGGGTGTTCATCCAGGGACTGCCGATCGACCACTACGCGACCTTCCCCGAGCGGATCGGGGCGGTCTCGCTCGACGACGTGACCGCCGCGATGCACCGCCAGATCCAGCCCAGCGCGCTGGTCGCCGTCGTGGTCGCCGACGCGGCCCAGGTTCGCGAGCCTCTCGGCCGACTCGATTGGGCTGAATTGGAAGAGGTCGAGGATTGACCGCCCGGAGAGAACTCCGAAGGCGCTAGTTATTCTAGAGGCCCGGCGCCTACAATGAACGCCGTATCCTCAGTCGGGCTGGAACGTCCATTCTCATCTCCGCGAGTCGGCCCATGGACCTTCGCAACCTGTCGGTCAAGGCGCTCGAGCGCGTCGGTCGGTTCGGCCTGCCGATCGTCGGCCGGAATGTGCATGTCGACACCCTGCGATCGGTCCCCTCGTGGGGGTTGAGCGTGCTCTTGCACGCGTTCATGCTGTTGCTGCTGGCGATTTTGATCCGGACGAGCGGCGGGCTTTCCCCCGAGCGGTCGTTCACGGGGGAGTTGGCGATGCCCGAGATCGCCGACCTGACCTCGCTGGTCGAGGCCGACCGCGCGGGCGACCCGTTCACCGACCTGGACGGCCCCGATCCGCCGTCGCTCGGCCTGAAACCGAACGACGACCTGATGCAGTTGTCGGCGCAGCCTCGCATTCAGAACCTGGTCGACTACGCGCCCGACCTCGCCGGCCCGGCGCCGCTCAAGGACCTGGGGGTCGGCGTCCGCGGGACCCTGGCCCTGCCGGGGCTGGGCGACATGATCACCGCGCCGTTCTCTGGCCGCCAGGGGCTCGACCGCGCCAACCTCGTCCGCCGCGAGGGGGGGACGGTGCATTCGGAGAAGGCCGTCGAGCAGGGGTTGGCGTGGATCGTCCGCCATCAGAAGTCCGACGGTTCCTGGATCCTCAACGTCAGCGACGTCTGCCAGTCGTGCCCGCCGCAGGCGCGAATCGAATCCCAGACCGGCGCGACCGGCCTGGCCCTGCTGCCGCTGCTCGGCGCCGGCTACATCCACACGGTGAAAAGTCGCCATCAAGAGGCGATCCGGCACGGCCTGGAGTGGCTCTGCCAGCACCAGCAAGAGAACGGCGACCTGTTCGTCGGCGGCGGCGGGATCTCTTATCTCTACAGTCACGCGATCGCCTCGATGGCGCTCTGCGAGGCCTATGGACTGTCGCGCGACCCCGCGCTGGAAGGACCGGCCCGCCGCGCCGTCGCGTTCATCGCGGCGGCCCAGGACCCTCAGACCGGGGGCTGGCGGTACGTCCCCGGCCAGGCCGGCGATACGTCGGTCTTCGGCTGGAACATCTTCGCGCTGCGGAGCGGCCACATGGCCGGTCTGACGATCCCCCGCAAAACGCTCCGGGGCTGCACCGACTTCCTCAACCTCGCGGCGGCCGACGGCAAGAAGATCGTCTACGCCTATCAGGCGGGGCGGCCCGCGTCGGCCGTCATGACCGCCGAGGCCCTCGTGGGACGCCAGCTCCTGGGCTGGCCGCGCAACCATCCGTCGCTGTTGAAGGGGGTCGGCCGGGTCTCGGCGGACCTCGAAAGAAACCCCGAGCGGAACATCTACTACTGGTATTACGCCACCCAGCTCTTGCACAACATGAAGTCGAAGGACTGGGACAAGTGGAACCCCCGGGTCCGCGAGGAACTGGTCAAGTCGCAGGTCCACGAAGAATCGTGCGCCGAGGGGAGCTGGGACCCCGAGTCGCCGACCCGGGATCGCTGGGGGACGACCGCCGGCCGGCTGTTTCAGACGTCGCTCTCGGTCCTGACCCTGGAAGTCTACTACCGCTACCTGCCGTTGTATCGAACCGCCGACTCCGACCCCCTCGACGACGCCCCCAGGGTCGGAGATCCCGAGAAGGCGAAGTAGCGGGAGGGTGGGCGAGAGCCTTGTTTTCCAGATGGGAATGAGTCGAAAGCCGGGATCGAGACTGAGGGCAAGCCGATCGGGATAATCATCGATGAACTGATGGAAGATCTGCCGGACGATGTGCTCGAACGGCTCCCGATCGATGGTGCGGCGCAACACGACCACTACATCTACGGCTCGCCCAAGCGGCCTTCATGAACCGAGCTTTCGCCGATACCGTCTACTACTACTCCGTTAGAATTTCCATCCTTTGCTTCCAGCGATGAGCACATGGGTGGCAGTACGAACAATCCGGCCGCGCCCTCGGGCTAAGCAACCGCTGCAGGGCGCGACGGATCGCCGGGAGGGTGATCGCCGGCTGGGTACCCCCTTTTTTCCCGGCTCGGCCGGGTCACGTTTCGCTCGCAGTTGCTCCAGCGCCAGGAAGCCGTAGGCCATCATCACCAGGCAGACGTGGTGGTGGAAGCCCCGCCAGGAGCGGCCCTCGAAGTGGGCGAGCCCCAATTCCTCCTTCATTTGTTGATAACCTTGCTCCACCGGCCAGCGGGTCTTCCACAGCCGGACTGCACGCAGCCGCGTCGTCGCCAGCGGCAGGTTGCTGAAGGCGTACTTCAGCTTGCCGTCGGCCTGCCGCTCGATCAGCAGCCAGACCGGCTCGGCCCCAGCGCACTCGCCCGTGGCCCAGCCCCCGCCCGGCCAGACCCGCAGCCAGGCGAAGTGGCCCGACAACTTCCCCTTGGTCCCCTCGCGCCAGGTCACCTTTCGGAACCGGGTCCGCTCCGCCAGGGCCTTCAGGCTCGCAGGCCGCGGGGAGCTCTCGGCCAATCGGTGCCGCTTCCGCGGCCGGCCGCCCGTCCCCGCCGACGGCGGATCCCATCGCGGCTCTTCGGTGAAGACGACCATCTCGTCGGTCACGCCGACGATGTACTTCAGGCCGCGCGAGGCCAACCCCGTGCGGAAGTCCTCCGAGACCCCATAGCCGGCATCGGCCAAGGCGAGCCACCCAGGCAGCCCTTCGCCGCGCACCGTGTCGAGCAACTCCAGAGCGATCGAGCCTTTGGCCTTGGCCTGGCGGAACACCTTCGGCACCCCCGCCTCGTCCAGTCGAGCCTCGTCCTCGGCCCAGCTCTCGGGCAGGAACAGCCGCATCGCCAGCGGGTAATAGCCCGCGGGGCCGACGTAGTGGACCGAGGGGGCGACCTGGCAGTTGGCCTTCTTGCCCAAGGCGCCGCAATACTGCCGCTGGACGCCGACGGAATGGCTGCCCTGCTTGGGAAAGCTGGTGTCGTCGAAGACGAAAATCCCCTCGGGGCTGGCGAAGGTCTCGGCCAGGTGCTGACGATATCGCTTGGCGAGAACCTGATCGTCCCAGGGGCTCTGGTTGACGAACTGTTGGAGTGCCTGCTCGGGGTCCTTGGCGTCGAGGCCCGGCGGCAGGGTGACGCGGGCGGAGAGGGGTTCGATGCTCTTGCGCTCGCCGTCGTGGAGCAGGCCCTGAAGATAGATGCCGCTCCAGGTGGCCTGTCTCTTGTGGGAGAAGTCGTCGCGGAAGACGTCGGCATACGCCTCGAGTCGG
Source organism: uncultured Isosphaeraceae bacterium (assembly GCA_937907405.1). Classification (GTDB taxonomy): domain Bacteria; phylum Planctomycetota; class Planctomycetia; order Isosphaerales; family Isosphaeraceae; genus Paludisphaera. The sequence continues at coordinate 18,651 of CALCIC010000676.1, forward strand.
TCGAGGACTTCCGGTGCCAACTCGGGAGTGTAAGTCTTGCTCATGGTGATCATACGAACAACGCCGCCCGATAGTTCGTAGGATCTAACGGAGTAGTACTACTGGGTCGCCCGGATCAACCCCCGAGACCAGTGGCATTCGATCTACCGGGCGGTCGGCAGCTTGCAGATCGTGACCAGCGACGAGGTGCTCGACGAGGTTCTGACCCACTTGAGTGCATTCGGGCCCACCATGCGTTCGCGCGTGGTCGCGATC
>CALCIC010000677.1 GCA_937907405.1 uncultured Isosphaeraceae bacterium
GAAGCCGCTCGACTTCCTCGTGAAGCCAGCTTCGGCCTTCCTCCGGGTCTGGACTGACGCCGGCGAGCTGCCGGCCGTCGGCTTCGGTGATCGTCGTCGGCCGTCGAGCCGCCAGGGAGCGAGCCCGGATCGCGACGCGGCAGGCGACGCCGTAGAGCCAGTTCCCCAGCAGCTCCTTCCGGCGGACGTCGCCCGCCCTCCGGACCAGCACGAGGAACACGGCCTGAAACGCGTCGTCCACGTCGTTGGGATCGCGCAAGAACCGGCGGCAGACGCCCATCACCATCGGCCCGTGCCGTTCGACGAGCGCCGCGAAGGCCGCCTCGTCGTTCCGCGCCGCGAACCGCTCAAGAAGCTGCGCCTCGGAGAGGCCGGAGACCGTCCCCTCGTTGAACAGCCGCCCGATCGTCTGGGGATAGTCGCCCCGCCGAGGGCCCGAGAGCTGCGACATGGCCGCTCGACTCCTTCAACCGCCTTCAATCAAGATGACCAACAGGTACTGCGGCCTTCGGCGGGTTTGGATACGCGATTTTGCGAATTGCCGAAGAATCCGGCCGTGACCGATCCCACCTCATCCACTCTACGGGGCGATCGACGCCTGGGAACAGCCCCGCGATCCCTCCGATCGCCCGCGAATCGGACGGCCGACGGCGGCGTCGAAACCGCGCACCGCCACGCGCAGGAGGATCAAACCGCCCACCGCCTGGGCGGTCACGCCGATCAGCCAGGCCGCCAGAAGCAATCGGGCGCCGGCCACGCCTCGGACGCCGATCACGGCGAACTGCGCGACGCCCTCCGAGCGGATCAAATCGCGGACGTCGTCATACGACAGCAGGGCCGACCAGATCTGGAATGGCGGCGAGCCGACCGCCGCCACCAAACCCACTACCCCCGGCATCATGAACGGTAGGGCGCCCAGCATGCATGAAAACGTCAAGGGGGCGATCACCCGCCCCGTCGCCTGGGCGCGGTCGATCGACCAGAGCGACCTCGAACCCCCCAGCGCTACGAACAGCCCGCATGCCGCCCCCCCGGCGGCGACCGCCGCGAGCAGCCCGAGCGGATGCAACGCGCCGCATAACAGGCCGACGAGCCAGGCCGCGAGGATCACCAGGCCCAGCGCGCGCGTCTTCCAGATCACGCCGAGCATCTTCCCCCGGAGGATTTCCCAGCCCGAGAGCGGCGTGACGATCAGGCCGAGCCAGGTGTCGCGCTCACGCTCGTTCACAATGCTCTCGGCCGCCGCGCCGGCGATCATCAGGTAGTAGACGAACGTCATCGCGCCGGTCAGTTGCCGCAAGACGATGTTGAAATCCAGCCGCGACTGCCCCGGCTCGCCGATCATCGGCGAGCCCGACACCCTGGCGACGAGCATCCGGGCCATCGGGTTCAGCTCGGGAAACCGCAGGTTCGAAGGGCCGGGGCCGTATCCCCACTCCAACAACTCGACGAACGACGGCGCGGCGAACAACCAGACGCCGTAAGCGAAGCACGCGACCCAGACGATATTGAACAACCGTTCGACGAGTCTCCAGAATTCGCCCACCACCGGCCTCGAATACATCGCGTGCCAGAGCACCGGATCGTCGCCGCACGGCGGCCGGGGACGCCAACGGGCCCGAAGCGCGCGAAGGAGCGAGGCCCGACCTTCCATGTCGTAAACGGCCCGCGAAGCCGGCCGCAGCCGGACGATCGCCCAGAACACGAAGACCACCGAGGCGACCGTCTGGATCGCGATCATGCGGAGCACCTGGGGGATCACCGGCCCGCGCGGCGTCATTCCCGCGAGGCTGGTCACGACGCCCAGGGGGCTTCCGTCCAGCAACCGGACGGCGATCGGGGCCGTCCACGGCGTCACCGCCGGCCAGATCCGGGGAAGCAAGATCAAAGCGAGCAGGGGCAAGTACATCAAGACCAGCGCCAGCGTCATCGTGAAGGCGACGGCGTCCCGAGCCGTCGCCGCGCCGGCCGAGACCGCCACCGCAAGCGCCGCCGTCACCAGGGCCGTCGAGAACAGTCCCGCGACCGACAGCGCAACCAACCTGGGATCGATCCCCCCCAGATACATGACCAGGACCAGGATCGGGACCAGCGCGGCGCTTCGATTCAGATAGCGGAGCAGCGTCCCCCCCAGCGCCCCCAGCACCACGTCGGCGGACGAGACCCGCGTCGCCAGCAGCGAGTCGAGGCTTTTCCTGTCGCGCTCCCCGGCGATCGCCGGCGCGGCCGTCCCGGCGACGAACCCCAACACCAGCACGGTCTCCAGGGCGACGAGAGCGGCGAACATCGCGAACCCGAACGACGAAGCCCCCGCGACCGACTCACGGTCCCAATCCCGCCATTCCCAGACCCCGAAGCACCCGCCGATCAAAAGCGCCGCCACATACACCGCCTGGCGACGCTCGGCAAACGCCGCCCCGCGTCGGGTGGACGTGATCAACTCGCGCCTGACGAACAGCCCGAACGGCATGCCGGCGTCCGATCCGGAAGGATTGCCACGACAAATGTCATACGCACCGCCATTAGACTCGCCCGGCCTCCGCTCCGCAAGACGCGGGGCGAGGAATCGACAGGCGGAACGCCTCCTGGCGATCTCGGCGCCCGCTTATTGACGGACGTGCAGGAGCTTCCGCGTCCGGTCGCGGAGACCCGACCAGGGAGGGGATAGATGGCCGCTCTGGTTTTCGGGTTCTTCCGACAACGGCTCGGGTCGTCCCGAGGGATCGACCTGGACGAACTGCATGACGCCGTCCATCCAGGGCGAGGACGCGCCCTCCAGGGGCGCCCCCCAGAGTCCGACGACGATCTGGGCGGTGCCGCGGTGGATCTGGCGACCGAGGATTCGGATCACGCGGCCGATGGGGACGGGCTCATAGCACCGGAGGTCGAGGACGCGCTTGAGGACCAGATTGGCGTTGAGGCCGGCGGCCTGATAGGCCGTGGCGTAGCCGGCCTCAAGGGCGAGGGAGAGCAAGGCGCCGGCGTAAAGGGTGCCGTAGTGGTTGGCGTCGCGAGGCAGAATGAGCCGATGCGTCACGGTCTCGACGGCGAGCGAATCCGAATCAGCCATACGCATCACGCCTCAAGAGTCATCAGATGCGCGCCAGACCAGAATCCAGCGCGATCCCTCATGACTTTAGCATGGACTCCGCCGAGCCGCAACCAAACACGGAAGGATGAGAACGCGTGGGCCAGGCTGATTCGTCGAGCGAGAGGGCAGCCAGGAACCTTTGCCACACCCACATGCGTCGTCCCCTCATTCGCCAGGGCGGCCAAGGGAGAAGGGCGACGACCAGACCGAGAAGTGGAGCGAATTGCGCCGGTAGGAATCGAACCTACGACCTCCAGGTTATGAGCCTGGCGAGCTAGCCGCTGCTCCACGGCGCACTTCCATGGTATCGGAACGCGTCCGCCAGGGGAAGCCCGACTCGCACGATTATCTTGGATCGTCGTCAACGAACCGGCTTTCGGGAAGGCGAAGACCGGAGGCGCGCGGGGGATTCGATGGTTGAGAACGCCGCGAGGTTCGACTCGAAGAGGCGCACGAGAGGAACATCGGGGCGCGACGGCCGCTCGTCCGCATGACGAATTCGTTGAGAAAAAGGCCGGCGGCCTGATTGAGAAGTGGAGCGAATTGCGCCGGTAGGAATCGAACCTACGACCTCCAGGTTATGAGCCTGGCGAGCTAGCCGCTGCTCCACGGCGCACTGCCATGGTATCGGAACGCGTCCGCCAGGGGAAGCCCGACTCGCACGATTTGTTGAAACGTCATCCCCTTCCCGTCGCGGACGCCTCGGAAAGCCGATATCAATCCCGATCCAAACCCGCTGAAGACCCATCGGCGCGGAAAATGGGGAGGGATGAAGAGTCTGGCTGGATTCTCAGCTATGGCCCTTGTAAAACATGATCCGAGGCGATCGGCTGCAAAGCGATCCGCGCTAATCTGCCTTGTTCTGTATTTTCGATGCTGATTTAGAGCCCTAAACGGATTAAGAATCTCGGGCGGATTAAGTAAGAACCTCTCGGAAGCTTCGTATGAGTTCCCGGCACTGACGGGTCCCTGCTGTAAGTGAGGAGGTGATGCGTGCGAGAGTCGATTCAGGCGTTTCTCAACCACATGAGAATCGAGAGGCAATCCTCACCGCATACCTTGCGTTCCTATGAGGATGATCTCGCGGTATTCGATCAATTCCTAAGAGAATCGTTCGGCGACGACGCGGACCCCGCGGCGCTGGACGCCCGGCGGCTGCGGCGTTATTCCGCCTGGCTCAGCGGTCGGGGGTATGCGGCCTCGACCGTGGCGCGGCGGCTGGCGAGTCTTCGGTCGTATTTTCGGTTTCTCAGGCGGAGCGGCGAGGTCCAGGCCGATCCCGCGTCCGGCCTCCGCAATCCCAAGCAGCCCAAGCGACTGCCCAAGCTGCTTCGCGTCGAGGACGTGATCCGGCTGCTTGACGCCATTCCGGTGGACACCGTCCTGGGAGAACGGGACCGAGCGATGTTCGAGACGCTTTACGGCGGCGGCCTGCGGGTCGGCGAGCTGGTGGGGCTCGACGTCGGCGACCTGGATCTTGAGCAGGGGCTGGCTCGGGTTCGAGGCAAGGGACGCCGCGAGCGGCTCAGCCCGCTGGGCGCGATGGCCGTCTACTGGATTCAGCGGTATTCGCCGTCGAGGGCCCCGCGAGACGGCTCGGAGCGGGCCTTGTTCCTCAATCGTTACGGCGATCGGCTCACCAGCCGAAGCGTCGGCAGGCTGCTGGAAGACCACCTGGCCCGGGCGGGGCTCCGGGGCGACGCCAGCCCGCACACGCTCCGGCACAGCTTCGCGACCCACTTGCTC
>CALCIC010000678.1 GCA_937907405.1 uncultured Isosphaeraceae bacterium
CTTGGCGGCATCCCGGCGGCGGCGCGTTCCTCTCGACCAGCGGCGCCTACGACTTCGACAACGACCGGCTCGCCCGCCCCGACCTCTCCCCCGCCGGCACGCGGACGATCAACATGAACCAACTCGGCGAGGCGCTCGCGGGCGAGCTGCCCGGGCCGCCGGTCCGCGCGCTTTACGTCTACAACTCGAACCCCGCCGCCGTCGCCCCCAACCAGGCGAAGGTGGTCGAGGGGCTGTCGCGCGAGGACCTGTTCACGGTCGTCCACGAGCTGTTCCCCACCGACACGGTCGACTACGCCGACGTCGTCCTGCCGGCCACCTCGCAGCTCGAGCACGTTGATTTGCACGGGTCTTACGGTCATCACGAGGTGATGTACAACCCCGCCGCGATCGCGGCCCGCGGCGAATCCCGGTCGAACTGCGACGTCTTCCGGGCGCTGGCGGCGCGGCTCGGCTTCGAGCCCGAGCTCTTCCCCGACGACCGGACGCTGATCCGCGAGGCCCTCGACGGCGGGCCGACGCTCCGGGGGGTGACGCTCGAACGACTGGAGGCCGAGGGCTCGGTCCGCCTGAACCTCCCCGAGAACCACGCGCCGTTCGCCGACGGGGTCTTTCCCACCCCCTCGGGCAAGTGCGAGCTGTACTCCGCGCGGATGCTGCATGACGGCTTCGACCCCCTGCCCACTTACATCCCCCCCCTGGAAGACCCTCTGACGAGGCCGGACCTGGCGGCGAAGCACCCGATCCAGTTGCTCAGCCCGCCGCGCCCCCAGTTCCTCAACTCGACCTTCGCCAATTCGGACCGCCACCGCGCCGGGGCCGGCGACCCGACGATCGAGATGGCCGACGCCGACGCCCGCGCTCGCAACCTCGCCGACGGCGACTGGGCCGAGGTCTTCAACGCCCGAGGCTCGTTCCGGGCCCGGGTGTCGCTCTCTCAGAGCGTGCGCCCCGGCGTCGCCGTCTCGACGGGGATCTACTGGAACAAGCTCTCCCCCGGCCGCGCCAACGTCAACCAGACCACCTCCTCCGCCCTCTCCGACATGGGGGGGGGCGCCACGTTCTTCGACAACCTGGTCGAGGTGCGGGCGATCTCATAGCCCGCCGCATTTTTATACGAACGCTTGCCGATTGATAGGTGTGCGACGCCCGCCCTACTTCTCGTCATCGATCTTGAGTCGCGTGAGGAGCCCCGTCGCCAGGCTTTCGAGGGCCTGGCGGCGGTCGTCGGGCGAATCGAAGCCGAGGGCCGTCGTCAGGGCCTCGCGGAGGTCGCCGGCCCGAGCCCGCATGGAAACCACCGTGGCCAGGGCTTGCCCGCGCCACGCCTTGTCTGGGACGGAACGCGCCGCCGCCAGCGCCTGATCGACTTCCGCCGCGAGGGCGTGAACCACGGCCGACCGCATGAGGACCGCCGATCGATTGAGCGGCGACGCCCCCGTCAAGTCCGCCGGGAGCGCCTTCCGGGCGGCGTCGGCGTCCTCCCTGGCCTTTTGGAGAGTGTCGACCGCCCGATCGGTCTTCCCTTCCACGGCGAACCGCCAGGCGACGGAAGAGAGGGCCAGCCCCCCTTCCTTGCCGGGTTCGAGAGTCGCCAGCGTCTTCAACGCCCCCTCGGGATCGCCGGCTCGGACCTGTTCCGAGGCGAGTGATTGGCACCAATTCGCGCCGTCTTGATCACTCCTGGCGTAGCCGCGGACCGCCTCGAAGGCCCGGCGAAGCGACTCGCGCATCCCCGCGAGATCGCCCCCCATCCATTGAGCGTGGCCCGCCCGTTGCAGCAGTTGCGAATATTCGAATGCGACGGCCCGGGGGTCCCGGCTCCCCTCCTCGGCGATCTCGCGAGCCAGGCCGAAGGCCTCGTCCACGGCGCCCACCCTGGCCAGCAGCCCGACGAGGGACCTCTGGACCGCGCGCCTCGCCTCGAACTCCTTGGTCCGCTCAAGCTCCTTCCGCAGCCGGTCGACGACCCGCCGACCCTCGCGAGGGTCGAGGCTCGCGCTCTCCTGGGCGATGCTCGCGAGCACGATCCTTCGAAGTTGATCGCCCCGAACCGCGTCGGCCGCGGCCCGATCCGCCGTGGCGAACGCGGCGTCCAAATCGCCGACCATCGTCTGAGCGGCGGCGAGGTCCCGAAGCATCGCGCCGCCAAGCTCCGGCGACGCGGCGAGGATGCCGTCCATCAAGGTTTCCAAGCGTTTCACGGTGTCTCGGGCCTGCTCCTTATCGGCGACCGTGAGTTGGGTCCTCACAATCATGGTCAGCTCATGAACCGAAATACCGGCCTTGCGGAGATCGGCCGGCGTCTCCGCCGCGGCTTGGGCGGCGTCCTGGAGCGTCCGTCGCGCCTCGTCGTTCAGCCCCAACGCCCTTTGGGCCGTCGCGAGCTTGGTGGGCCAGTTGGATATCGGCTTGCGTTCCTCGCGATCGCCGGCCTCCTCGGCCGCCCGGAGCGTCTGCAAGCCGCCTTCGCGGTCGCCGGCCCTGGCCTGGCACGCGGCGATCATCGGCAGCGGTGAAGATCCGGGCCCGACCTGTTCCCTCGACAGCTTGATGGCGGCTGCTGAAGCCTCGCGGAGCACCTGCCTGATCTCGTCGGACGCGGGCAGCGGCCGGATGATCGGGTTCGGGGCGTCGTTCTTCCGCGCGGGTTGGGCGGCCGCCGGGGCGGGCGGCGGATCGTCGGCCTTGCGACGGGCCAGGGACGCGCCGGCGATCAGCAGGCCGGACGAGGCGAGGACCGCGACGGCCGAAAGCGCGATTGCGCCGATTTTCGCGGTCGCGACGCCTTGCGACCACGCCAGGACCCGCTCGGCGACCAGGCCCGATGCGACGGGGCTCGCTCCTTCCAGCACGGTCGCCGCGGCGCGGGCCGTGGCTTCCTTCCAGGCGGCGGAGAGCGCGGCCTCGGCCGGCTTGCCGAGGGTCAAGGCGGCCTCGACCGCGGCCAGGCCGACGCCCCGTCGGACCAGCTTCGCCCGCAGGCGGTCGCGACCGCGATAGAGCCGGGTTTCAAGCGTCCGAACCGGCACGCTCAGCCGCTCGGCCGCCTGGGCGTGGGTCAGCCCTTCAAGGTCGCAGGCGACGATCGGCGACTTGTAACGCGCGGGCAGGCGGTCGATCTCCTCGTGCAGTTCGGCTTCGTGGGCGAGGCGGATTTCGGACTGCTCCCGCATGGCGACCTCCTCGGCGGCCTTGCGTTCGATCGCGCGCCGCCGGGCCGCGCCGGCCCTCGCCCGGGAGGCCGTGCGAAGGGCGACGCCGTGCAGCCAGGGGCCGAGCGAGTCGGCTCGACGGATCGACCGCGCGCGGCGGGCGAGGACCAGGAAGGTCGCCTGCGCGGCGTCCTCGGCGTCGTGGCGGTCGTTCAAGACGCCCAGGCAGACGCGGAACACCATCGGGCCGTGACGGTCGACCAGGGCCGCAAAGGCCAACTCGCGCGCCTCCCCCTCCCCCGCGACGAACCGGGACAGCAACGCGCCGTCGCCAGAACCGCCGACGGCGCCCAGCCGGCAGAGCGTTTGCAAATCCCTCGCGAACGGCGCGGACGGAAAACGTGCCATCGTCGTCATTGTCCTTGAACTCCGTGATTGGCTGCGTCGGTCCAATTCCCGGAGGTAGTGCCGTGAGCCGATTCGACGTCCCTCATCTTTTTTCTCAGATCGCGCGCCGAAACGCGACCGTCGCGCCCCCCGCCGAGGGCTCCGCGATCGGCTTCGTTCGCGCCGAAACTTCGGGACGAGAGGCGATCGCCCTCGGCCGCCGCGATTGGGTTCGTTCGCGCCAAAAACCCCCGGCGGCTCGCCCCGGAGCCCTTCGGCCGCCGCCCGGCATCGGCTTTCAGGGGCCCACGATCGGTTGGGTTCGTTCGCGCCGGAACGCCGCGGCACGGCCGACATGGGCACCGCAACAATTGTCGAAATCGAGGCTTACGTCACCATCGACCTCGCCGCGATTGGGTTCGTTCGCGCCGATTTCGGGGTCCACGACCCTGTGCCGGCTCGACCCACGGCGCGCGGTTTGGGTTCGATCGTCCCTTCTCCGCGGTGATTTCGCCGGTGGGGACCCATCATCCTCCGAATTGCCAAAGACGCCCTCATCCGCTAACTCGCCATTTTAACTATACCTCACGCGACGTCGAATCTCGGGACATAACGCCGAACAGAACGCCTCGGAGGCGGACGGCGCAACGGGGACTGGCTCCGAGCGTACTCGCTTGGTGCCCGTCCCCCTTCCGGCGGCCGTCGCTCTTGGCCCTTGCCGACGCGCCGCCCGTCCGTTCCGACGGCCGACGCGCCGCCCGGCGCCGCCTGGAGAAGGGGGACAGGCACGGATCGGGTACGTTCCGAGCCAGTCCCCGTTTCCAAGCTCGAAGGGAACCGCACGCCGGACGCGCTACGCGCCTTGGGCGGTGTCGCTCGGCGGGGGGGCGATCGGCGTTCGAGCCGGCTTGGGTCGCGGGACTGGTCGTCCTTCATTCCGCAGCATAACATGGAGGCGCGTCGGAGAGAGGAAGCTCGCCCGGGACCTCGCCGCCGCCGTCCGTGGAGTGCGGGAGCTTGCTCCCGCGCGCCTTGCGTGAGGCGCGGCGGC
>CALCIC010000679.1 GCA_937907405.1 uncultured Isosphaeraceae bacterium
CGAGATTACAAGGTGACTGGAGTTCAGACGTGTGCTCTTCCGATCTGAGGTCAAGACCGACGCCGAAGGCCGGAAGCGCCCCTGGATCGATCGCAAACGCGACCACCTGGCGACCCTGTCCGGAGCCCCCGTCGAGGCCGTCGCCGTGATCCTGGCCGACAAGCTCCACAACCTGACGGCGATCGAATACGACCTCGCCCTCGGCCGCGACGTCTGGTCGACGTTCCACGCCGACCGCGACCAGGTCCTCTGGTACTACCGCGCGACCCTCGAAGCCTGCCGTCGCGACGACCCGAGGCTCGAACGGCTCTCGGCGTCGTGTAGCGAGATCCTGGCGCGGGTGTCCGGCTGAACGGCGACGCTTGACACGGCCGCGGCCTTGGAATTGGCGGGCGGGCGATCTCATCGGCCGTGGATCGGCCCTGCCGACTTCCGAGGCCGCTCGGCAGTTCGGGGAAGTCAACGCGTTCCCACCCTTCCCTCTCGGCAAGCTTCGCTGCCGACCCGACGCTTTTGATTATGACGCCCCCCCGCGGCGACGCCGGGATTTGATTTTCAGCCCGAAGCGCGAGCGAGGGTTCGTCTGGGGAAGTCCCCGGGTCCCATTGAAGCCCACGCATGTTGATCCCTCGCTCGAAGTAGATGTTGGCCATGCACTTTAGCTGGGGGGATTGAGGAGTTCGAGGGTTCACGACCAGGACATGAGGTCGAACAAGAAGATTCCAAGGGGATGGGGGGCCGATGATCTTTCGGATCTTGCCTGTTGATCCGCGCTGAGGTTGTGGATACAGTTGCCTTGTCGTTCCGAGCCTGAACACACGCTCGGTCGACTTTCGGGTCGTGCTACCGTGGCATGACTTACTAGAGCCCGTCGTCGTGCGAGGCTGGACTCTCGCGGCGTTGGGGAGGCTAGTTCGAAAGGAGGTGATTGCGTGTGTAGTCATAACCAGGGGCGGCTGGCCTAACGGCGGCCGACGGGTTGCCCGTCGGGCAAGCCGCATTCTTGGAACCTTCATAGGTTTGGTTCGACCAGGTTCGGGGCCGAAACCCCGGGCCTGGCCGAATTCGCCTTTTTTCCGCTTGAGAGCAGTCTGAAGACCGCGTTTGCAAGGGGTGATTCGCTTGGCTCGCACCGTGTTCGCGACTTATTATCCGGCCTCGTTTCAAGGCTGGTGGCCCTGGTCGTTTACCAGGTTCACGACAGGTCGCCGGGCGGAGTGCGGAGGTCTCGTTTAGAAACCCCTCTCGACATTCAAGCATACACCGAAAGGCCCCGGGACCTGTTATCAGGCGCCGGGGCTTTTTTTGTTGGTTGCGGCCGAGGTCCGCGACCTCGGGACGGTGGTCGAGGGACCGGCCTGACAGAGGCCGGCTACGAACTTCATACGAACCAGAAACGTCGGTCGCCGTTCTGGTCGATCCCCGTCGGCGTGCGTCGGGGAGTCGATCGAGAGCGAGCCGCCGACCCTGTCTTAAGGGAGGGCGTCGATCGTGATCGTGGTCATGAAACCGGACGCGACCGGGGCGCAAATCGAGCATATGAAACAGCACATCACCAGTCTGGGCCTGACGCCGCAGGTGATCACCGGCCAACATCAGACGGTCATCGCCGCGCTCGGCGAGGAGCGAGCGGGCCTGACCGAGGCGCTCGAGGTCGGCGCGGGGGTCGAGAAGGTCTTGCCGATCATGGCGCCGTACAAGCGGGCGTCGTCCGAGTTGAAGCGCGACCGGACGGTCGTCAAGGCGCTGGGCTTCGAGGTGGGGGGCAAGCGCGTCGCGGTCATCGCGGGCCCGTGCTCGGTCGAGAGCGAGGAGCAGATCGTCTCGATCGCCCGCACGCTCAAGGAACTGGGCGCCTCGGCGCTGCGCGGCGGCGCCTTCAAGCCCCGGACCAGCCCGTACAGCTTCCAGGGGCACAAGGAGAAGGGGCTCCAGATGCTGGCGGCGGCCCGCGACGAGACCGGCCTGGCGATCGTCACCGAGGTCATGGCGCCCGAGCACGTGCCGATGGTCGCCAGGTACGCCGACGTCCTCCAGATCGGCGCCCGCAACATGCAGAACTACCAGTTGCTCCAGGCCGTCGGCGACTCGGGCAAGCCGGCCCTGCTCAAAAGGGGCATGAGCGCGACGATCGACGAGTTCCTCCTGGCCGCCGAGTACATCCTCGATCGCGGCAATCCCAACGTGATCCTCTGCGAGCGCGGCATCCGAACCTATGAGGAGCACACCCGGTTCACCCTCCCGCTGGCGACGGTCCCCTATCTGAACGACAAGAGCCACCTGCCGGTCGTTGTCGATCCGTCGCACGGCACGGGCAAGGCGAGGCTGGTCGCGCCGATGTCCAAGGCGTCGGTCGCGGCGGGCGCCGACGGCCTGATCATCGAGGTTCACGAAGACCCCGAGCACGCCGCCAGCGACGGCGCCCAGACCATCACCCCCGCCGTCTTCGGCCAGCTCATGAAGGACTGCCGCCGCATCGCCGAGGCCGTCGACCGGACGATGTGAGCCGCTCCACCACGGTCGGATCGATCGTCGCGCTTCGCTTCAGTCCTCACCTCGAGGAGCCGCGAACCGCGGCGGTCGGCCGACCGCTCCCCTTTCCGCTCGTTCCATTCGACGCACGCCGCACGTCTTACCGCCCGCGATCCCGCTCAACGCTTCAAAATCGGCGCGGATCAACAAAAGAGGATCTCACGAAGGGCGTTCGTGGGCTACAATTCACCAAGCGACCTTGTTCCCGCGCGCGGGTCGGCCGACGTCGCCCTCGCGGACGCAGGTTCGCCGGAGTTTCCGGATCGGCGATTGATCCGCCGGTCCAAGACGTGCTCATGGAATTGATTGGCTGAATCGACGGCCGGTGGGCGACGTCGCCTTCCGGTCGGCGACGAGAAGGGACGCGAGCCCTCGTTTCGTTTCGCGACCATGTTCGCGAAGGGGGCGTGATACGCAGGGAGGGTGCGGTTGCTCTGTACCGAGTCCCACTTCGAGAGGTCGCGATGAGTCGAACCAAGAAGAGCAAGGGTGTGTTGGAGAGTGTGAAGGAGACGGTCGCCGACGCGGCCTCCGCCACGACGAAGGCCGCGAAGCGCCTGCCGAGGAAGGCCGCGGCGACGCTTCAAGCCGCCGGCGGAGCGATCGCCGCCGGCGCCGAGACGGCCCGAGACCTCGGCGCCGACGCCATCCACGCCGTGGGCGCCGCGCTCCCCGGCGCCTCGCCGGCGGCCAAGCCCAAGAAAACCTCCGCGACCAAGCCGAAGGCGTCCACGCCCAAAGCCAAGGCCGCGATGAAGCCCAAGGCCGCCGCGCCGAAGCCCAAGGCCGTCGCGCCTAAGGCCAAGGCCGCCGCGCCGGTCGTCAAGGCCGAGGCCGCCGCCAAGACGCCCACTCTCAAGGCCAAAGCCGCAACCAAGGCGAAAGCCAAGAGTGCTCCGGCCGCCAAGGCTTCGACCAAGAAGCGGGCCGCCGGCAAGGCGTGACCCCGGTCCGTCACAGCCCGAATCAATCCCACGAGGCGAACGGGGCCGACGCGTCCCGATCGCCTCGTTTCCTTGCGCGCCCTCCTCGCGTCCGCCGCCGGCGGGCATCGGCTTCTGTTGCAACGGCCTCGGACCCGGTATTTTGTTGGTATCGACGGTGAGCCGAGCCGCGAGGGCTCGGCGTCGATGAACCTTCCAGGAGAACGGGTCGCTGTCATGCTTGACGCCTTGGTCGTCGCGCCTCATCCCGACGACGCCGAACTCGGCGCGGGCGGAACCATTCTCCGCCTCGCCAGGCAGGGCTGGAAGGTCGGCGTCCTCGACCTGACCAGCGGCGAGCCGACCCCGTTGGGGAGCCCGGAGCGGCGGGCCGCCGAGACCGCCGAGGCCAACGCCCATCTGGGAAACCCCTGGCGGAAGAACCTCGGCCTGGCCAACCGCAGCCTCGAACCCGACCTCGCCAACCGCCGGGCGCTCGCCGCCGTGTTCCGGCAGGTCCGGCCCCGACTGATCTTCGCTCCCTACTGGGAGGACGCCCACCCCGACCATCTCGCGGCGAGCAAGCTCGTCGAGGACGCCCGGTTCTGGAGCAAGCTGTCCAAGTCCGACATCCCCGGCGAGCCGTTCCACCCCGCCCGGATCTTGTACTACTTCAGCGTCCACCTGCGGATCGTCGAGCGCCCCAGCCTGGTCGTCGACGTCTCCGACCAGATCGACGCCAAGGTCGCGGCGATGCGCTCGTATCGCTCTCAGCTCGTCGACAACCAGCCCCCGGGGCGGCCGGGAGTGATCGACTCGGTCTGCGACCGCACCCGGTTCTGGGGCCACATGGTGGGCGTCCGCCACGGGGAGCCGTTCGCCAGCCGCGAACCCGTCGGCCTGAGCCGCCTGGACTCGCTGCTGCTCTGAACGGAGAACTCATCCAAAAAGGAGGACGACGAAGGCGGGCCGTCGCTTCCCAAAGCTTTCGGCTCATGTGGGGGACTCGGTGGAGCGCTGCGGTCCGCAAGGCCACCAGATACAAGCCCGAAGCGCAAGCGAGGGATCGCCCGCGGAACCGCGCCGCGCCACGTCGGGTACGGTTCAGGGCCTCGTGAAATCCACCCTCGCTTGCGCT
>CALCIC010000680.1 GCA_937907405.1 uncultured Isosphaeraceae bacterium
TGCACCGAAGCGACGTTGACGATCGACGTATAAACGGGCTTGAACTTCGGCTTGGTCGACTTGTATGCATAGCCGAGCTCGTCGCTCCACCAGTTCTTCCAGGCTTCCTGGTCGGTCCCGAAATCCTGGCCGGTGGCCGACTTGACCATCGGCAAGACGCGATCGTCGAGGTCGCGGATTCCCTGGTTCGTCTGTTCGATCGACTCGACGTCCTGGCGCAGCGCCTCCGCCGCCCGCGCCTCGATCTGCTGTTGCTGGGCGTACGCGAAGGCGATCTGTTGATCCCTTCGCACGGCCGCGATTTGGGCCCTGGCGCTCCCGATCTGGAGTGCGGGGGACATGGCGCCGGCGTTCCCTCGGGCGGCCCCCACGGCGCTCGCCAGGCCCGGAACCGCGCTCAACTGGGGAGGAAGCGCGGGCGTTCCCGTCATCGGTTGGTTCACCGCGCCGTTCCATCCCATCCCCATCGCGGTCATCATGGTCGGGTCGACGCCGGGGTTGAACGGGACGCCGCCGGAGAAGATGCGGGGGGGAAGCAGGCCCGGGTTGAACGGCGCGAGGCGGTACTCGCGGCGCACGTCGTATTTCTCGCCCGAGGCGTACACCCCTCCTTGCGAGCCGGCGCCCTGGATCGGCTTGACCTCGTACTTGAACGGCGTGTGGATCAGGTTGATCAGCAGGTCAAGGAAGTCGCGGGGGTCGCGCCGCGCGAGGTAGTCCTGGGAGCGGCCGCGGACCTCGGGGAACTCGCTGTAGACGGCCAGAGCCGCCAGCCCTCGCGACGCCGGCGCCCCTTCGATCTGGCTGAACAGCCGCGCGGCGCGCTCCTGCATCCGGAGGTCGTCGCGGACGAAGATCGCCCAGATCGAGGGTACGGCGCGAGGATCGTCGACGGCCTGGAGCGACTCCTCGGCGCGTTCGCGCTTCTGGCGGTCTCGGCTCGAGAGCCCCTCGCGAGCCCGTTCCAGCTTCGTCTTCCACTGCTTGTCGGCGTGCTTCTGGGCCTCGGATTCCGCCTTCTCGGCGGCGAGCTCCTCGATCCGCACCCAGCGGCCGTCGTGCTTCTTGTAGCCGAGCTTCTTCCAGATCGCCTCGCGGCGAGGATCGATGCGCAGCGCCGCCTTGTAGTGGGTTTCGGCCTGGGCTTCAAGGTCGTGCTCGTCGCACCAACGCGCGAGTTCGGCCTGGGCGTCGGCGGTCTCGGCGGTCTCGGCGCGGCGGTGGAGGTACTCGCGCATCGCCTCCTGGACGTTCGGGTCGGCCGCCACCTCGGCCTCGACTCCGTCGGGACGCAGCCAGCGGCCGTTGTACGAGACCTGGCCGAGCAGGCCGCGCGCCTTGACGTTGGCGGGATCGAGCAGGACGGCGCGGTTCAGGTGCTTGAGCCGCTCGGCGGTCAGGCCGTGGGCCTCGCACCAGAGGGCCAGCTTGATCTGGTCGTCGGCGGTGCGGCCCGCCTCGGACTTGACCGCCTCGTAAGCCGCAAGGTCCGCCCCCCTCTCGGGCGCCGGGCCGGCCGCCTGTCCGATGATCGCCGAACAAAGCAAAAGCGCCGCCGTCATGATCGACCTCGATTCGGCTGGGGGCCTCGCCGGCGACGGGGCGTCGCGATCGACTCCCGCTCATCGCGGCGTTGTGAAGCCGGAAGAGCCGTCCGCGTCGCAGGGCGAATCCGAGCGGGTCCGCGTTGCGGTTGAAATGCATCCTATCCCGCGTCCAGGGCGATGCCAAGGCCCGGGGATGAATTTCTTAACTTTATTTCATTTATTCAGGTCGGTCATGGCCCGCGTGACGGCTGGATCTTTAGACCATGTCGGTACGGAGCGACCGGGCGAGGACTTCGGCGAGTTCCTCGGGCCGCTGGCTGCCGACCAGGAGCTTGCCGCCGTCGGCGAAGACGAGGAGGACGCCCCGGTCGCCGCGCGCGGTGAGGACGCGCTCGCCGTCTCGGCCGGAGCGGACGCCCCAGCCGTGATGATCGGCGATCGGTCGGTACTCGACGACCTGGCACGATTTGAGATCGACGATCACCACCGATCGGCGATAGATCGGCAGCCAACCGTACCAGACCATGAGCACGTCCGAGGTGGCCTCGGTGGTCATGTGAAGGGCGAACACGGTCAGCAACAACGGAAGCCCCAGGCCGGCGCCGGCGCCGAGGGCGAACTCCAGGTCCCAGGCGCGCGCCAGCAGCGCGGCGGGCTCGGCGCGATAGGCCCACCAGAGCAGGCAGACGCCGGCCGCGATCTCGATCGCCCCGAGAAGGCCGTAGACCCGCCAATCGAAGTATTGCTCTTCGTGGAAGAGGGTCGACGCGGGTCGGAGAGTCGCCACGCTGGACACGCTCAGAGCCCTCCCCGAGTTCCGCCCGGCTGGTCGTCGGCTGAAACCGCCGGCCCGGCGTCGTTCCAGCGCCCCAGGGTCCGACAAACCGCCTGATATCCAAGCTCGGCGACCCGGTCGACGGGCGTCCGCCAAAGATGAGGGTTGAGTACTTCGAGCGAAACCGGGCCGTCGTAGCCGATCGCCCCCAGGTGGTCGAGGATCGGCCCGATCTGAAAATCCCCCTCGCCGGGGAAGATCCGGTCGGCGTCGCCGGCCAACTCGCGAGGCGTGCCGCTCAGGTCGCAGACCTGGACCCAGGCGAGGTTGTCGCGGTTGAGGTAGGCGAGATCCTCGAACTTGCTCGGACCGGTGTAATAATGGAACAGATCGAGACAGACGCCGACGTGGGGCGATTTGCACTGCGCGATCAGGGCCAGGGTGGTGTCGAGGCTGGAGCAGAACGCCGCCCCCTTCTGGAACTCGACCGCCAGGCGGACCCCGTACGAGCCGGCCAGCTCGCCCGCCTCGGCCAGCGAGGCCGCGGCGAGCGGGTAATCCTCGGGCTTAAGCTCGCGGTTGAAGTCGACCGCGACGATCAGCGTGCCGATCTCAAGCTCCCTGAGCACCGCCAATCGACGCCGGAAGTGCTCCCAGTGCACCCCCCGCTCCGCCCCCCTCGAGAGCAGGAGCCCCCCCTGGGCGGCGGCGGCCGCCGCCCGAACGCCGCTCGAAGCCAGAAGCGCGCGGAGATCGGCGACGGTGTGCTCGCGGAGGTACGTTTCCAGCTTCGTCAACCAGAGCTCGACCGTGGTCCAGCCGCTCCTCCCGAAGGCCGGAAGGTCGACCTCCAGAGCGGTGCTCATCGTCGTTGCCTGGCTGATGCAAGGTATCATAAACGGCATCCGTCGATTGGTCTTCGGTTCGTCCAGCGTCCGTCCGTCCGTTCGGTCGATCGATCGATCCGGCCGTCAGGCGCCCTCGGGGATCGCGCGACCATCGAGCAGGTCGCGGAGCGCCTGGGAGGCGCCGGCGGCGGGAACCCGCCACTGGCGGCAACTGTCGCGGTCGCGGAAGGTCACGGTGTCGTCGGCCGCGGTCTGACTGTCGACCGTGATGCAGAACGGCGTCCCCGCCTCGTCCTGGCGCCGATAGCGACGGCCGACGGCCCCCTTCTCGTCGTAGGCGACGTTGTGGTGCTTCTTGAGTTCGCGGTAGACCGCCTCGGCCTTCTCGGGCATGCCGTCGCGCTTGACCAGCGGGAACACGGCCGCCTTCACCGGAGCGATCCGAGGGTGGAACTTGAGCACGGTTCGAGTCTCGCCGCCGACCTGATCCTCGGTGAACGCCTCGCACAGAAAGGCCAGGGTCGCGCGGTCGGCGCCCGCCGACGGCTCGACGACGTGGGGCGTGAACCGCTCCTTGCGCTCCTCGTCGAAGTAGCTGAGGTCCTTGCCGCTGAACTTCATGTGCTGGCCGAGGTCGTAGTCGCCTCGGTGCGCGACCCCTTCCAGCTCGCTGACCCCGAACGGGAACGCGTACTCGATGTCGGCGGTGGCCGTCGAGTAGAACGCCAGTTCCTCGGCGTCGTGGTCGCGGAGCCGCAGCTTCTCCGACTTCAAGCCGAGGCTGGTGTACCAATCGAACCGGGCCTTCCGCCAGTACGCGTACCAGTCCTTCGCCTCCTCGGGACGGCAGAAGAACTCGATCTCCATCTGCTCGAATTCGCGGGAGCGGAACGTGAAGTTGCGTGGATTGATCTCGTTGCGGAAGCTCTTGCCGATCTGGGCGATGCCGAACGGCAGCTTGACCCTCGCGGTGTCGACCACGTTCTTGAAGTTGGCGAAGATCCCCTGCGCCGTCTCGGGGCGGAGGTAGGCGACGCTCGACTCGTTTTCGAGGGCGCCGACGAACGTCTTGAACATCAGGTTGAACGAGCGGGGCTCGGTGAGCGTGCCCCGGTCGTCGGTCGACGGGCCGATGACCTTCTCGCGGTCGGCCAGCTCGATCTGCATGTAGGGGATGACCGTCGGCGGATCGACCGGCTTGCCGAACTTCTTGGCGAGCTTGGCGGCCCGCTTCTCGGGCGCCTCGGCGGCGTCCTCGGGGGACGCCCCCAGGCCGGAGAGCCAGGCCTCGGTCGGCTCCCCCTTGTGATTGACGGCCGGGAAGACGTAGACGAAGACGTAGAGCTGGTCGGCCCGATAGCGTTCCTTGGTGGTCCGGCAGTCGACCATCGGGTCGCTGAACCCGCCGACGTGGCCCGACGCCTCCCAG
>CALCIC010000681.1 GCA_937907405.1 uncultured Isosphaeraceae bacterium
GACAGCCCCTCCCGGCGCCCTGAGCCGATCGCCGGAAACTTTTCAGAAGAACCCAGATCGGCTTACAGGCCCTTGAGGCCCCTCAGGCTGCGGCCGACCTGGTAGTGGCAGAGGGCCAGGGCGCAGGCGTCGGCGACGTCGTGGGGCTCGGGGATCTCCGAAAGGCGGAGCTCGGTCTGGATGGCGCGCTGCATCTGCTCCTTGGGCGCCTTGCCGCTGCCGGTGAGCGTCTTCTTGACCCGGGCCGCGGCGTAGCCGAAGACCGGAATCCCCCGGTTGGCGGCGGCCAGCACGATCACCCCCCGGGCGTGCGACATCAGGATCGCCGTCCGGGGGAACTTGATGTGGCTGTGGACCTGTTCGAGGGCCAACGCCCCGGGGGGGTAGGCGGCCAGCAGCTCCTGGAGGTTCCGATAGATGTAATCCAGCCGCTGGCCCAACGCCCGGCATCCCGAGCCGGGCCGGATCACGCCGGCTTCCACGACCGTCGGCCCCCTGGGGCCGGGGTCGACCACCGCGTAGCCGGTCACGTTGAGCCCGGGGTCGATGCCGACGACCCGGTCCCAGACCGGCGAACCGCCGCCGTCGACCGGGGAGGGCAGGTCGAACTCCAGATCCAGGTCGGACTCGCACGATCCTCGGGCCATGATCGGGGTCCCTTCTTAAACAGAAAGCGTGTCAATGCTTCGGTTCGATCCGCCACCGCGTCCCTTGCGCTCCGTCCTCGAGGACCACGCCCAGGCCGGTCAGGCGGTTGCGGACCTCGTCGGCCATCGCGAAGTTCTTCTCCTTGCGGAGCCGGGCGCGAAGCTCGATCAGCAGTTCGAGGAGGTCGCCGGTGAGCGCGTCGCCGCCGACCTCGGGCTTCGCCGGGGGCTTCTGGAACAGGCCCAGAAGCTGGCTCAACTCCTTGAGGACCACCATTCCGGAACGGTAGTCGGCCAGGTCGGCCGGGGACGAAGCGGCGGTCAGGGCCGCCGCCGTCCGGTTGAGCGCGTGGACCACCTCGAACAACTCGCCGAGCGCTCCGCCGGTGTTGAAGTCGTCGTCCATGGCGTCAAGGAACCTGGTCCGATGCTCGGCGATCTCGCGCAACGCCGGCGCGTCGCCGGCTTTCCAGTCGGCGCGGGTCCTGGGGGCGTCGAGTTGGTGGAACGGCTCGTTGCCGAGTTCCTCGAACCGCTCGAACGCCCGGTGGAACGTCTGCAAGCCGCGGTCGATCTCGGCCAGCCGGGTCGGCCCGTAGTCGATCGGCCGGCGGTAGTGGCTGGAAAGCATCAGGACGCGGATCGTGTCGGGGGAGTAGTCGCGGAGCAGGTCGCTCATCAGGACGATGGTGCCGGGGTCCGATTTGGAGATCTTCCGGCCGTCCTTGGTCAGCAAACCGTTGTGCATCCAGTACGAGGCGAACGGGACCCCCGTGTACGACTCGGACTGGACCAGCTCGTTCTCATGGTGCGGGAAAACCAGGTCGAGGCCGCCGCCGTGGATGTCGAAATGAGCGCCCAGGAGCTTGAGACTCATGGCCGAGCACTCGATGTGCCACCCCGGCCGACCGGGCCCCCAGGGGCTGTCCCAGGACGGCTCGTCGGGCTTGGACCGCTTCCAGAGCGCGAAGTCGCCGGGGTTTCGCTTCAGGGTCGTGGGCTCGATCCGGGCGCCGACCATCAGGTCGTCGGGATCGCGATGGCTGAGCTTGCCGTAGGACTCGGCCTTGTTGACGTCGAAATAGACGTCGCCGCCGGACTCATAGGCGAACTCTTTCTCAATCAGCCCCTCGGTGATGGCGATGATCTCGCCGATGTGCTCGGTGGCGCGAGGCATGTGGTCGATGCCGTCGACGCTCAGCGCCGCCAGGCAGTCGAGGGAGTCGGCGGTCACCTGCTCGGCCAGCTCCTTGACCGTCGTGCCGTCCTTCTGGGCCTGGACGATCAGCTTGTCGTCGACGTCGGTGATGTTGACCACCCACGAGACCTGATAGCCGAGGTAAGTCAGATAGCGCTTGATCGTGTCGAAGATCACCGGACCGACCATGTGGCCGATATGGCTCTTCGAATAGACGGTCGGCCCGCAGACGTACATGCCCACGCGCCCGGGGGCGACGGTCTGGAACGGCTCCTTGGTCTGGCTGAGCGTGTTGTAAACTCGAAGCGCCATGGGTTTTGCGTTCTCTTGCTTGCAGGAGGGGGATCATTGAAAACGAGTCGCCGCCGCGCCCCGGGCCGGTCAGCCGGCTTGAGGACGGGGCTCGAGCAAGACGACGGCGTGACAGGCGATCGCCTCGCCCCGGCCGACCGGGCCGACGTGCTCGCCGGTCTTGGCCTTCACGTTCACCGCCGATTCCGAGAGCCCCAGCAGCCGCGCGAGGTTGGCCCGGATCGTCGCCTTGTGGGGACCGAGCTTGGGCGCCTGGGCGTGCACGATCACGTCGCAGTTGACCGGCTTCCAACCCTCGCGGGCGACCCGGTCGACCACCTCGGCCAAAAGCCGGGCGCTGTCCAGGCCGCGCCACTTGGGGTCGTCGTCGGGATAGTGCTCGCCGATGTCCCCCAGGGACGAAGCGCCCAGCAGGGCGTCGGCTACCGCGTGGCAGACGACGTCGGCGTCGGAATGCCCCGCCAACCCCCTGGGATGCTCGATCCGCAGGCCGCCGAGGATCAAAGGCCGGTCTTCCACCAGCCGATGCGTGTCATGACCGATTCCCACGCGCATTGGGCAACATTCCAGGGTCGTCGACGGAGAATTCATCCCGACCGCTCAGAGGAAGGCGGACGCCCCGCCGAGGCGTCCATCACGCACAAAATCGTAACCGGTGCGCGATGCGCTGCCTATCCCAAGCCGTTTCCCGCGCCCCATTGCCAATTCTCGCACCGCGCCTCGAAAAATGGGAAGAAAAGTTTCAACTCTTCGCCCCCCAGCCATTCTTGCAAGAACCCATGGAACCTCGAACCAAAAAATTCAACCTGTTGCCAGACAACCCATTGCGTAAAAACAAAAAAGATTCAAGTTGGCGACGGCACGAGTCGTGCATTATCCTCGGGATGTCGTTTGCGACCCTGTTCAGGGGATCGAGGCGCCGGGCTGGAGGGCCTGGATCGACCCTGGCGACGGCCGCTCACAAATCACGAGCAAGACGCCGCAGCACCCGATGCAAGGAGGATTACCCATGTTGGTTCTCAGCCGCAAGGTCAACGAAAAGATCGTGATCGATGGTGGAATCGTGCTGACCGTGGTCAAGATCGAGGGGGGTCAGGTCCGCCTGGGCGTCGAAGCCCCCAGCCACGTGAAGATCTTCCGCGAGGAGATCGCCGCCAAGATGCACGAAGACCGCCGCGCGGGCGCCCTGGTCGGCGTCTGATAGAGAGATCGTCGGGGCCTCCAGGAAAAAAGAAGCGAATTGAGGGGGGTCGCGGAATCGCGATTGAAGTTGTACATTGCTCTGGTTCGTCTCCGGTGGGGGGACGCGGATTGAAACGGGGGAGATCCAGCAATGTCCGATTGTCGGGAATTCGACGAAAACAACGGTTCCGCCGTCGGCCGCCGCGCGTTCCTGGGGACCGGAGCCGGGGCCGTGACGGCCGCCGCGATGCTCGGCCAAGGGGAATCCACCCCGGCGCAGGAGCCGCCGGCCGCCGACGCCAAACCGTCCTCCGGGCTGATCCCCAAGCGGATGCTGGGGAAGACGGGGGTCGAGGTGTCGATGCTCAACCTCGGCACCTGGAAGAGCGTCGGGCTCGACCGCATCCTCCGGCTCGCCTGGTCGCGGGGGCTCCGGTACGTCGACACGGCGGCGAGCTACGGCTCTGAGCCGGCCATCGGCCGCTGGATGAAGGCCGACCCGAAGATCCGCAAGGACCTGTTCCTGGTCACCAAGGCGCATCCTCACACCCCCAGAGACCTGATCGCCGAGCTCGACAAGCGCCTGGAGCAGCTTCAGACCGACTACGTCGACCTGATCTTCATCCACGCGATGGGGGACGGCGACATCAACAAAGAGATCGACTGGCCCATGAGCCGGGAGTTCAAGGAGACGGCCGAGGCCATCCGCAAGTCGGGCAAGGCCAAGTTCGTCGGCTTCTCCTGCCACCACCCCCGCCAGGCGGAGATCCTCCAGAACGCCGTCAAGGGGGGGTTCGTCGACGCCATCATGGTCCGCAACGACAGTTGGGCCGACCATGACGCTCCGTTCAACAAGGCCCTCGACGCCTGCCACAAGGCGGGAGTCGGCCTGATCTCGATGAAGCAGATCGCCGGCAACGTCAAGATCGACGACATCGCCGCGCGGCTTCCCGAGCTGAAGGAGAAGGGTCTGACCCCCTATCAGGGTCTGTTGCACGCGATCTGGACCGACGAGCGGTTCTCGTCGGTCTGCGTCTCGATGCGGAACACCGACCAGGTCCGCGAGAACATCGACGCCGCCAATCGGTTCAAGCCGATGACGACGGCGGAGCTCGGCCGCCTCCGCGCCGCCTGCCTCGCCGCCGGGCCGATCTTCTGCGCCGGCTGCGACGGCAGTTGCAGCCGAGCCGCCGGCACCGCGGCGGAACTCGGCACGTTGACCCGGCTGCTCACCTACCACGACCACCACGGCTACCGCGAGGAAGCCCGACGCCAGTACGCCGCCCTCGCCCCCGAGGCCCGCGACTGGACCGGTGCCGACCTCGAAGCCGCCCGCGAAGCCTGCCACAACAAGCTCGACTTCGCCGCCCTCCTGGACCGCGTCGACAAGACCCTCGCCTGACCCGTCCCGACTTCCACGAGCCGACGTCCTCCGCCTTGCGGGGGACGTCGGCTGGTCCGTTTTCAATTCAGATCGAACGATTCGACCGGCGGCTTCCGCGCCGGAGTCCGGGCGGGCTTCCCGGTCGGGTGCTTCCCCTTGCTCTTGCTCTTGCCGTAGAACGCCTTGAACTCCGCGATGAACGGCTTCAGGGTCTGCGGGGTCGCGGCGCGGGAGTTGATCTGGGCGGCGGCCTTTTGCAGGATCACGGTCGGGGTCTGTTTCGATTCCTCGGCCGCCTCGCCGACCGCAAGCTTGGCGGCGACGTAGGCCCGCAATTTCTTGTCCCCCAGTCTCTCGAATTCCCTGAGGAGCCCCTCTCGATCGAGGGGGATCGCCGCCTTGCCCTTGAACTGCGCCTGCATTCGAGCGGCCTCGTCGAGCATCCTCCCCTGTTGCTCCAGGGTGCGAAGATCGCGGTCGAGGCCGTTAAGATACTGGTGATACCTCTGCAACGTGTTGAAGTCTTCTAACTGCTGAACGCTCCAATGGTATCGATTTTGAGGCCAGGTATGGACCACGGCGTCCCCATCCTGGACTTGCTGAAGCACCCTCGACCGCTCGTCGCCGATCTGGATCCGCTTCCAGGCGATCTCGGCGCGCGCGCCGTGGGCCGACCTGATTTCCTCGAACTCCTCGAACGATTCCAGGGCGTACTTCAGCGATTGGGCCACGCCGGGGACGACCAGGTCGGCGTCGTCAATGGGCTCCGCCTTTTCGCCGTCGGCGACGGCCGTTCCCGAGAACCAGGCGATGAGGAAGCAACACAGCAGCGATCGGTGGGTAAGCGTTGGCGGCCTGCTCATGAATTCGCTCCCCGACAAGCGGGCTGGGTCCGTTGCGGCGCGACCGCGCATGCGGCCTCCCACAAGGACTACGGAACCCCTGGACGCGCCCTTGGCGATTTTCCGAGGAGGGCTCGATCCCAGGTCACCAGTCGGGAGGGAGGGCGTCGAGCTTGCGTTGGTAGAGATCAGCGCGAGCGCGGATCGCGACGTCGTCGGGAGCAAGTCGCTCGGCCTTTCGAAGCGCCTCGACCGCCCGCAACGTCGCTTGCCGAATCTCGTGGTGATCGTCGCGGTTCCAGGCGTTCTTGGATTGCTGAACGAACGCCTCGCTCAGGGCGATATAGGCTGCGGGGGCGTCGGAATAGCGTGCGGCGAACCGGGTGGCGAAGTCGAGGAAGTCGGTCGCGGTTCGTTCCGCTTCCTCAATGCGACCTTCCCGTCGTTGTGTCGCCATCTCGGTCGCAACGCCGTAGTACATGGCGGTGGAAATCCCTTCGATGCCTGGGGCGTGGAACTTCTCGACGGCACGAGAGCAGAAATCATGAACGGCTTCGACAGTCGGCACGCCCCGCCCCCAGGGCGTCAATACTTTCGAAAAACACTCGAGGGCCGCCCACGTCGTCTCCTGGATGAGTTCCGCCGACGCGGTCGCCGGCAGACGGGCCCCGGCCATGACACGATCGAGCACCTCGCGAGCCCGCTCCATTTCGCCGCGGTCGGCGAGGGCGGCGGCCAGATACAAGGGCCGCGCCGGCCGACCCGGTTCCTCGATCTCAAGAAGCGCCATGAGCTTGAGACGCCCTTCAAACGCGAGCCTCGCCTCCTCGACACGACCCAGACGGACGAGTCTGTCTCGGCCGCCAAGATACAACTTGGAGACTTCGTAAGCGAGAGTGAGTTGCCGCGGCACGGTCGGGGCCGTACTGAGGATGACGTCCGAAGCCGCGTCAAGATGGTCGAGCGACTCGCCGAACCTCCCGAGCATCAGTTCGGCCTGGCTGACGACCTCAAGCGCCTGGACTTGCTTCCGTCGGTATTCGACGTTGGTCGGGTCCATCTCATAACACGCACGGATCAGGTCGAGTTCCTCCAGGCCGGCGAGCAGGGCGTCGCCGAACCTCGCGTTATTGATGTGTGAGTACGCAAGCATATGATCGATGTCGCTCAATCGCCACAGGACGCCGTCGTCTTTGTAACCCTGGACCACTCCGCCTCGCCATACGTGGTCTCTCAGAAGCTTCGCCGCGCTCTCCAGGTGCTCCACGTCCATCGGGCGGGAGTAGTGCAATGCGTCGATGATGATGTCCTCGAGCCGCTCCGCGACGGTGGTGGTCGTCTCGAAGTTCCGCTCGGCGTCTTTGCGCGCGGCCTCGGCGGTCTGAAGCGCGCTCCTGACCGTGTCGCGCGCGGATTCGGCGGCGTGGCGGGCGGAGTCGGCCCGGGCGTAGGCGTCGAGGAGAAGGCCGAAGCTGACCGCGACGGTCGCCAGCAGGGCGAGGCCGAGCAGCGAGGCGGCCCGATGGCGGCGGCAGGCGCGCCAGCCGCGGCCCGCGAGCGACGGCGGCCGGGCCTTGATCGGGCAGTCCTCGAGCCAGCTCTGGAGGTCGTCGGCCACCGCCTCGGCCGACCGGTACCGCGCGGCCGGCGCCTTCTCCAGGCATTTATGGGCGATGGTCTCCAGGTCGCGCGGCGCCCGGGGGTTGAGCCGCCGGATCGGCACCGGCTCCTGGGACCGCGCCAGCTCCATCGTCTCGTGGTGCGAGGCGGCCCGGAACGGCGGCCGGCCCGTCAAGAGCTCGTAAAGGACGACCCCCAGCGCGTAGACGTCGGCCTCGGGCCCGAGCTTCGATCGGCGCTCGGTCGTCTGCTCGGGCGCCATGTACGAGGGGGTGCCCCGCGGCCCGTCCTGGGTCGGTTCCGCGCCGTCCCCCTCGTCCTCGTGGAACAGGGCCAGGCCGAAGTCGGAAATCAACGGGATCGTCTGCTCCCAGGTCTCGCCGATCGCGCCGTCGAGGAGGATGTTCGAGGGTTTCAAATCGAGATGCACCACCCCCTGGCTGTGAACATATCCAACCGCCCGGGCGATCTTCTCCATCATCCCCGCGGCGGCGCGGGGAGGCAGCGGGCCCTTGATCCGCTTCTCCAGCGAGCCGCCGGCGACGAATTCGAGGACCAGGACGAGCCGGCCGTCGACCTCGCGGCAGTCGTACAGCGAAACCACGTTGGGATGACGGATGCACGACGCCGCGCGGGCCTCGCGGAGCCATCGTCGGCGGGCGTCGGCGTCGGCGCCGGACTGCGACAGGACCTTCAAGGCGACGGTTCGATTCAACCTCCGGTCGCGGGCCCGATGCACGACCCCCATCGCGCCCCGGCCGATCTCCCCCTCGATCACGAAATCATCGAGCTCGGCGGCGATCGGCGGCCCCGAGGAGGCCGTCGGCCGGCTCCCTTGCGTCAGGCCGGGACAGTCCCTGGCGAGCGCCTCGAGGCGAGATCCGCAATCGAGGCAGTCCTGGACGTACCGCTCCATGACCGCGAAGTCCTCGGGGTCCAGGTCGTCGTCGCCGAGCCGCCGCAGCGAGTCGTCCGAATAGCAACGACTCATGGCGACTCCTCGTCGTCGCGGCGGCGGCGCCCCTCGGCCCGGAGCATCGCCAGCACCCGTTGCGACGCCTTGTACACGGCGGCGGTCGTCATCCCGAGCTGGTCGGCGACCTCGCGGGCGGGCCAGAACCGAACCGCGACCAGCCAGAACGCCTCCCAGGTGCGAGGCTCGACCCGGGCGCGGACGGCGTCGTGTATCTCGGCCGCCTCGCGAAGCAGCCCGCCC
>CALCIC010000682.1 GCA_937907405.1 uncultured Isosphaeraceae bacterium
GTCGTCGACGCTCCCTCCCCCCGCGCAACTCGTGGGCCAGGTCATCCAGTTCTATGCGAACCTGCCGACCGACGGCTCCCCGGGGGGGAAGCACCTCACCGGTCAGGTTCGGGACGTCGTGAAGTCCATCCTCCGCGGCGTCTGGAACTTCATCGCCGTCCCCGATCAATCGCACTGGTATCCGAAGCCCGGCCTCGCCACGCCCGATGTGAAGGTCGACGGTGCAACCGCGACTTTTGGGATCTACAACCTCGACCCCTACGTCTGGTTCGTCCACGACGTCCTGAACATGGCCGGATACGCCTTCTCCGTCGACGACGACGTGGCCAACCCCGCCGCCCCCGGCCCCGTGGCCGCGCCCGGATCGACGCCCGCCAAGCCGATTTACAATCACCTGCCCAGCAATCTGCAAATCTCTTACGGCGGAATCCAGGGCTTCGGAACCAAGACCCCCTGGTTCCCGACCATCCCCTGGGGCGAAATCGACACCCACGCGACGATCAGCAAGCAAGTGGGAGGGACGTACGACGGCTATTACATGATCACGTTGACCGACAAGGACGCGCTCACGCTGTTCAACCAGATCAACAACCCCGGCCCGGGGCAAGTCGGCGCCTACGTCACGGCCGCCGGATACATCCCCAGGGGGACCACCCTCATCTTCAAGGGGCCCAACGGCGACACGAACCCCCAGATCATCATGTTGCCGCCGCCCAACGCCACGATCACGCCGACCACCACCGCCGTCCCGATCGCGATTACAGGCGCCCTGTCCGGTCCATCGCCTTCGAGAGTCGCGCTGGGCGGGCTCCGCCATGCGATCGATGAGCCGTGGGGCCGTCGCAAGCAGGTGGGCCGCCCCCACCCCGCGAATCGAGTCCTTCCCAGGAATCGACTCCACCAAGACTTCAACGACATGCGGTCGGGATCGGCCTCGATCGCCCGCGCGGTCCGGCGGTGAAGCGCCGAACTCCACGCCGACGCTGATCTGAACCCGCGCCTGGATTTGTACGACGCCGGTTCCGGCGCGAGGATCGACTCACGCCGGACGGCGTCCCCATCGATCCGGCGCCCAGGCCGAACCGGGCCTGATCGCCTGCGCGGCGCTCGGACGCGCGGCGGGGGGTCGGCGGGCGAGAGTCGACGTCAATCAAGAATTCAATAAATGCCGACGTGACTAGCCTTCTTCCGCCGGGCCGACGCCCCGACGCGCGAGCGAGGGTTCCGAAATACCAGCCCGACGCGCGAGCGAGGGTTTCTTGATCGTCGGCCCGACGCCGGCGAGGGTTCGCCCGGGGAGGTTCGTCGCGGCCTGGGCGTCTTGAACCCTCGCCGGCGCTTCGGGCTGATATTTCGGGATCGGGTCGCGCCGACGGAGCCCCTTCCTGAACAAAGCGTCGGGTCGTCCGCCCGGCGGGAGCAGGGGGACGATCGCCGATGTGATGATATTGTCGCGTCTCACTCACTTCCGCGCGTCGGGCGGGATGATGCTGGGGAGTTCCAGGCGCGGGCCGCCGGCCTTGGCGTTGAGGAGCTGGTGCTTGGCCTGGGTGGTCTGGCCGAGGCCGTGGATCTTGATGAAGCCCATCGCGGCCGAGGCGTCGTACTGGTCCCCTTCCTCGTAGGTGGCGAGTTCGTGGCGGTACAGGCTGTGGGGGCTCTTTCGGCCGACGACGATCATGCCCCCCTTGTACAGCTTCATCCGGACCACGCCCGATACGTACTGCTGGTTGCTGACGGTGAACGCCATCAGGTCCTGGCGAAGCTGGCTGAACCAGAGGCCGTTGTAGATCAAGTCGGCGTAGGTCTGGCTGACCTGGGTCTTGAACCGCTGCGACTCCTTCGAGAGCGTGAGGTACTCAAGCTCGCGATGGGCCTCGTACAGCAGGATCGCGCCGGGGGCCTCGTAAATTTCGCGGCTCTTGATGCCGACCAGGCGGTTCTCGACGTGGTCGATCCGGCCGACGCCGTGCTTGCCGGCGATCGCGTTGAGTTCGGCGATCAGGTCGGCGCCGTCCATCTCGCGGCCGTTGACGGCGGTCGGCCGGCCCTGCTCGAAGCTGATCTCGACTTCCTCGGGCTGGTCGGGGGCGTCCTTGGGATCGACGGTCCACTGGAACGTCTCCGGCGGCGGCTCGACCCAGGGGTCTTCGAGGATTCCGGCCTCGATCGACCGGCCCCAGAGGTTCTGGTCGGTGCTGAAGATCGACTTCTTGGTCGCCTCGACCTCGATGTTGTGCTTGGCCGCGTATTCGAGTTCCTGGGTCCGGGTCCACTTCCACTCGCGGACCGGGGCGACGATCTTGAGGTCCGGCGCGAGGGTCTGGAACGTGACGTCGAACCGGACCTGGTCGTTCCCCTTGCCGGTGCAGCCGTGCGCCACGGCCGTCGCGCCGTGCTCGCGGGCCGCGCGGACCATGAGCTGCGCGATGAGCGGCCGCCCCAGCGCCGTGGCCAGCGGGTATTTGCCTTCATACAACGCGCCGGCCATCAGCGACGGCCAGACGAAGTAGTCGACGAACAGGTTGCGGGCGTCCTCGGCGATGGCGTCGACCGCGCCGGTGCGCAGGGCCTTCTCGCGGATCGCCTGGATGTCCTGCCCCTGCCCCAGATCGCAGGTGTAGGCGACGACGTCCATGTCGTAGGTTTCATTGATCCACTTGACGGCCACCGAAGTGTCGAGGCCGCCGCTGTACGCCAGGATGATCTTCTCACGCGCCACGGTTGTTGGTTCCTAATCAGGGTTGAGCTGCTGCAAGTGAAACGGAGTACCGAGCGTTGAGGGATGAAATCCCTTGGCGCCGCGGCTATCGGGTTCGCTCCCAATCGAGTTGGAGAGCGACGAGTTCGTCGGAGGACGGCGGCCGGATGATCTTCAAGGCGGGAGAGAGGTCCAAGGCGAAATTGAGCGCCCTGGGATCGTCGGGAGACGGTAATCCAAGAACCTCCGCCGCCGTCGGGTCGTGGGGCTTCGTCTCGATCCGAAGACCCCATTGAAAGAGAATCTCCAAGTCGATCGCGGCGAGGGCCTTGAACCTCAGCACGGGACTCGCAAGCAGGCCGTCGAGATCAGCCGTCGAATGGAAGACCGAGAGACCGACTTCCGGGCCGCTCTTGAGCGATCGCAGCATCACCGCCGTCGGCAGGACGAGGAACCCTTCGGGCCGGTCGCTCCACTTGGGATGCTTGTGACGGAGGCCGCGGACGACGTACCGCTGTTCCGCTTCACCCTCAATGGGATTCGCCATAACCTAGGACCCAGCGAATCGCCGCGAGGATTCGATCCCGACCCGGCGCGTCGACGACCGCGAGGGTCCGCGTCCCCTCGTCGTCCGACACGAGTTCTTGCAACCTCCGCCCTCCTGCCGGCGAGATGGCGAGGGACAGGTGGCGGCCGTCTTGGACCCAGAAGCACTGGAGGTCGCCGCCGCCCAGCGTGGACACTCCCGGCCGCGGCAGTTCAGCCTCGCCGGCCGCCGCCGCCCTCAACACTTCAAAGAGCGAAGCCGTCGCGGCCTCTGAGGGAGCGATCTCGTCGCCGTCGACGTCCTCGGCGAGCGCCGCGAGGCGGTGGCGCAGCCCATCCGCGCCGGGGAAATCGCTGCCGGCCGAGCGGGCGACCCCTCTCGCATCGTCGATCGTATGTCGAAGCCCCATGAGACCTTCCTTCCGTCGCGAATCCGCCGCGTCGCGCGGTTCCGCCAACCATGCCCATTATTTCGAGACGAACGGGGTTTGACAAGAGATCGAGACTCCACTCTCGTCTCCACTCGATGGGCCGCTTACTCAAGAACTGGCGGAAAAAGCGCACTCCAGTGCGCAATCAGCTTGCCGCCAGGACAAATCACCGTATAGTTGCCCTGTGGAATCGCATTGTCGTGCGCATTTGGCCCGAGGCAGCGAAGGGCCTCGGCCGGAGTATCGAAAAAGCGCACTGGAGTGCGCACGCCGAGGGGAAAGCCATGACGAACCAGGAACTCGGTGCCAAGGTTCGCCTGAGGCGGAAGAGCCTCCGCTTGCGTCAGCGGGACCTCGCCGAGATCGCTGGGGTCACGTTGCGCGGTTTGACCGATCTGGAGAACGGCAGGGCGAACCCGACGATCAATCAACTCGCCAAGATTGCGGACGTCCTGGGATTGGAACTTCAGTTGGCGGAAAAGTCGCTCCATGCGTCGAGCTAACGTGTACTGCCGGGGGGTGTTGGCGGGGGGCCTTAGCAAGGACCGAGCGGGAACCTACCGATTCCAGTATGCGCGGGATTATCTGACCGATCTCGACCGCCCGGCGATCAGTTTATCCTTTCCCAAGCGGGAAGCCGCGTTCGAGGCGTCGGTTCTGTTCCCGTTCTTCTTCGGCCTGCTGGCGGAAGGGGAGGACAAGGCGTTTCAGTGTCGGACGCTCAGGATCGACGAGGACGACCACTTCACGCGACTGTTGAAGACCTGCGCGGTGGAGACGATCGGCGGGGTGACCGTGAAGGAGGACGTCTCGTCATGACCCGGTGTCCAGGCTGCTACAAGGCCGGACAGGTCGGGGCCGCCTACTGCGGGGCCTGTCGAAGAAGGCTCTTCGACGGCGCGAAGGTCCCCTTCACCCTGCCGTTCTCCCGCCCGGACTACGACAAGGCGAAGCGGGAAATCACTTCGGAACGCATGTCGATATCAGGCGTCCAGACCAAGATCCCCCTCACGCTGCGAGGCGGGAAGCTGGAGATGGTGGACGCGGGGGGCCGGTATCTTCTCAAGCCCAGGCCGCAAGGGACGTTCGCGCGGTTGGACATGGTCCCGATCAACGAACACCTGACGATGCAGATCGCCCGTCAGGTGTTCAAGATCGCCGTGGCGGAGAACGCGCTCGTCAGGTTCGGGGACGGAGAACTCGCCTATCTTGTACGCCGTTTCGACGTTCAGGCCGACGGCGAACGCGCGCTCCAGGAGGACTTCGCCCAGATCGCATCCCGGTCCGAGGAAACGCACGGGAAAAACTACAAGTACGACTTCTCGTACGAGGAAATCGGCCGGCTGATCCAACGGCACGTCGCCACGAGCAAGGTGGACCTGGAGCGATTCTTCACCGTGGTGGCGTTCAATTACCTCGTCCACAACGGCGACGCCCATGTGAAGAACTTCTCGCTCATCAGGAGCGGGCTCACCGGCGGCTACAACCTGACCCCCGCCTATGATTTGCTGAACACCCGCCTTCATCAGCCCGACGAGTCGCAAGCCGCCCTCGATCTGTTCGCGGACGGCTTCGAGACGGAAAGCCACCGCGAAAACGGCTTCTACGCCTACGACGACTTCATCGAGTTCGCCGAACGGCTGGGGCTCGTCGGCAGCCGATCCAAGCGGATTCTGGAAGCTTTGATATCAAAAAAGGAAAACGTGTTCTTGCTCATCGACTCGTCTCCTCTCTCGGAGGAGTGCAAGGAGTTGTACAAGAAACACGTCGA
>CALCIC010000683.1 GCA_937907405.1 uncultured Isosphaeraceae bacterium
CGACAGCCAGCGCCAGGCGACCAAGGACGCCGGCCGGATCGCCGGCCTGGAAGTCGCCCGGATCATCAACGAGCCGACCGCCGGCGCGTTGGCTTACGGACTTGAGAAGAAGAAGAACGAGAAGATCGCGGTCTTCGACCTGGGGGGGGGCACGTTCGACATCTCGATCCTCGACGTCGCCGACGGCGTCTTCGAGGTGCTCTCGACCAACGGCGACACCCACCTGGGGGGCGACGACTGGGACCAGGCCCTGATCAATCACATCGCCGACGAGTTCAAGAAGGAACAGTCGATCGACCTGCGGAACGACGCGATGGCCCTCCAACGGCTCAAGGAAGCCGCCGAGAAGGCCAAGAAGGACCTCTCGTTCCAGGCCCAGGCCGACATCAACCTGCCGTTCATCACGGCCGACGCGTCCGGTCCCAAGCACCTGACGATGACGATCACCCGCGCCCAGTTCGAGAAGCTGACCGACAGCCTCTTCGAGCGCTGCCGCGGTCCGGTCCTCAAGGCGCTTGAGGACGCCAAGCTTAAGCCTGGGCAGGTCGACGAGATCGTCATGGTGGGGGGCTCGACCCGGATGCCGCGGGTCCAGCAGATCGTCAAGGACGTCTTCGGCAAGGAGCCTCACAAGGGAGTCAACCCCGACGAGGTCGTGGCCGTGGGCGCGGCCATCCAGGGCGCCGTCCTCACTGGCGACGTCAAGGAAGTCCTGTTGCTCGACGTGACCCCGTTGTCGCTGGGCCTTGAGACCAAGGGGGGCGTGATGACCGTCCTCGTGCCCCGCAACACGACGATCCCGACCGAGAAGAAAGAGACGTTCACGACCGCCGAGGACAACCAGACCGCCGTGACCATCAAGGTCTTCCAGGGCGAGCGGCCGATGGCCTCCGACAACCGGTCGCTGGGCGACTTCAACCTCGAAGGCATCCCGCCGGCGCGGATGGGCGTGCCCCAGGTCGAGGTCACGTTCAACATCGACGCCAACGGCCTGCTCAACGTCACCGCCCGCGACAAGGGGACCGGCAAGGAGCACACGATCCGCATCGAATCCTCCGGCGGCCTGAGCAAGGAGGAGATCGAGCGGATGAACCGCGACGCCGAGTCGCACGCCGCCGACGACAAGAAGCGCCGCGAACTGGCCGAGGCCCGCAACTCCGCCGAGCAGCGCGTCTACCAGCTTGAAAAACTGCTGGAGGAGCACAAGGACAAGCTCAGCGACTCCGACAAAGCCGCCCTGACCGCGGCCATCGAGAAGGTCAACGAGGCCAAGAAGGGGGACGACGCCGCGGCCCTCAACCGCGCCGTCGACGACCTCCAGCGGGCCAGCCAGGCGATGTCCGAGCATCTTTACGCCGCCGCCCCTGGTGGGCCGGGCGCCGCCCCTGGGGCCGGTCCCGAGGCCGGATCGGCCGCGGCGGACGGCGCGGGATCGCCGAAGCCCGACGACGTGATCGACGTCGAGTTCGAGGAGAAGAAGTAACCGCCCGACGCCTCGGAACCGACCGACCGTTCTTTCTCAGCCGAACGCTCCACGGGGCGGAGGACTCGACGCCGTCGACGCCTCCGTCCCGTTCGCGCGCCTGGAGCGGACTCCTTTTCGAAAAGGCGACGAATCCTCATGGCATTTCGATTCGACAAGCTGACGTTGAAGAGTCAGGAAGCCGTGCAAGGCGCCCAGAACCTGGCGCGCGACCGCGGCCACCAGCGGCTTGAGCCGATGCATTTGCTGGCGAGCCTGCTCAGTCCCGATCAACAGGTGATCCGGGCCCTGCTCTCCCAGCTCGGCGTCAATCCCGCGCAGGTGCTCAAGGCGGCCGAGGGAGGACTCGACTCGCTGCCGCGGGTCACCGGCGGCGAGGTCTCGATCGGCCCCGACCTGGCCGCGGTCTTCGACTCCGCCCAGGCCGAAGCCGACCGGATGAAGGACCAGTTCGTCTCGGTCGAGCACCTGCTGCTCGGCCTCACCAAGGTCAAGAGCAAGGCCCAGCAACTGCTGGAAGCCCTGGGCGTCGTGACTCCCGACGTGCTCAAGGCGCTCCAGAAGGTCCGAGGCGGCCAGTCGGTGACCGATCAGAACCCCGACGACAAGTATCAGGCCCTTGAGCGTTACGGTCGCGACCTGGTCGAACTCGCCCGCAAGGCGAAGATGGACCCGGTGATCGGCCGCGATTCGGAAATCCGCCGCGTCGTCCAGGTCCTCAGTCGACGCACCAAGAACAACCCGGTCCTCATCGGCGAGCCGGGCGTCGGCAAGACGGCCATCGCCGAGGGCCTGGCCCAGCGGATCGTCTCCGGCGACGTCCCCGAGAGCCTGCAAGACCGCAAGCTGATCGCCCTCGACATGGGCGCGCTGGTCGCCGGCGCGAAGTTTCGGGGCGAGTTCGAGGAGCGGCTCAAGGCGGTCCTCAAGGAGGTCGCCGATTCCGAGGGCCGGGTGATCCTGTTCATCGACGAGCTTCATCTGGTCGTCGGAGCGGGCAAGGCCGAGGGCGCCATGGACGCCGCCAACCTGCTCAAACCGGCCCTGGCGCGGGGGGAGCTGCGGTGCATCGGCGCCACCACCCTCGACGAGTTCCGCGAACACATCGAGAAGGACGCCGCGCTTGAGCGCCGGTTCCAGCCGGTCTTCGTCGGCGAACCGTCGATCGACGACACCATCGCCATCCTCCGCGGGATCAAGGAGCGGTACGAGGTCCACCACAAGGTCAAGATCAAGGACTCGGCCCTGGTCTCGGCGGCCAAGCTGGCGTCGCGGTACATCACCGACCGCTTCCTCCCCGACAAGGCCATCGATCTCGTCGACGAGGCGGCCAGCCGGCTCTCGATGGAGCTTCAATCGGTCCCCACCGAAATCGACGTCCTCCAGCGCCGGCTGCTCCAGCTTCAACTCGCCCAGCGGATGCTCCAAAAAGAGGAGGAGGAGCACGCGCTGGAACGGCTGGCCGAGGTCGAGGCTGAGATCGAGCAGGTCGAGAAGCAACTCCAGGATCTGCGCCGGCAGTGGGAAATGGAGAAGTCCGGCCTGGGCGACCTTCAGAAAGTCCGCGAGCGGCTTGAGACCGTCAAGAACGATTACGCACGGCTCTGGGACGAGATCCGCCACATGCAACAGCGCGGCGACCGCCCCGACGAGAAGCAGTTCCAGGGCCTCGCGGCGCTCGACTCCGAGCGTCAGGCCCTGGAAAAGCGAATCGCCGAGGCCGAAGCCGCCGGCGACGGCCAGCCCAACAAGGAGGCGGGGCGGTTGCTCAAGCGCGAGGTCGATTCCGAGGAGATCGCCGAGGTCGTCAGCCAATGGACGGGCATCCCCGTCTCGCGGATGCTCGCCACCGAGCGCGAGAAGCTACTCAAACTGGAGGACCAGATCCATCTCCGACTCGTGAACCAGGACGACGCCGTCCGGGCGGTGGCCGACGCGGTCCGTCGCAGCCGGGCGGGCTTGCAAGACCCCAACCGACCGATCGGCTCGTTCCTGTTCCTCGGCCCCACCGGCGTCGGCAAGACCGAGCTGGCCAAGGCGCTCGCCGAGTTCCTGTTCGACAGCGAGGCCGCCATGGTCCGCATCGACATGAGCGAATACGGCGAACGCCACAACGTCGCGCGATTGATCGGCGCCCCACCGGGATACGTCGGCTACGAGGAGGGCGGACGGCTCACCGAGGCGGTCCGCAGGCGTCCCTATTCGGTCGTGCTGCTCGACGAGATCGAGAAGGCCCACCGCGACGTCTTCAACGTCTTGCTCCAGGTGCTCGACGACGGCCGGCTCACCGACGGTCAGGGGCGGACGGTCGACTTCCGCAACAGCGTCATCATCATGACGTCGAACCTGGGCAGCCAGGTCATCGCCGACCTCTCGGGCAAGGCCGACGAGTCGACCATGCGTCGCGAGGTCCAGAACCTGCTCCGCCAGGCGTTCCTCCCCGAGTTCCTCAACCGGATCGACGAGACCATCATCTTCCATCCGCTCGGACGCAAGGAGTTGACCCAGATCGTCGGCTACCAGATCAAGCGGCTGGAACGCCAGCTCGCCGAGGCCAACCTCACGGTTCGGATCAGCGACAAGGCGCGGGAGCAAATCGCCGAAGAGGGCTTCGAGCCGGCTTACGGCGCCCGGCCGCTCAAGCGGGTCATCCAGCAGCGCCTCGCCAACCCGCTCGCCAAGGCGCTCCTGGACCAGCGGGTGAACCCGTCCGACGCCGTCGACATCGACTGGGACGGCAAGACGTTCACGTTTCAGCCCGGTAAGGCCTAAAAAATCGCATGCACGGACCGAAAGGCACAATCGAAACGGAGAGCGGAGTACGCATGGTCCTCCGCTCTCCGTAGTGCATTCGAGACGATCGACGACGCAAGGCGACGCGAGCCGCTTACTTCGCCGCGTTGGTTCTCGGCCTGGCCTTCGGATCCACCGTTCCGTGATTGTACGTCTTGCGATGGTAGTGGTTGACCGGCTCGGCGTAGGGGTTGTTGAAACCGGACGCGCCAGAGGAGTTGAAGTTCAGCGTCCCAGGCTGGCCGAACACGCCGGCGTTGGTCTTACTCTTGCCCTTGCCGTTCGCCTGGTTCTTCTGAAGCTGCGCGGCCTTCTGCATCTGTTGCATCTGCTGCATCATGTACTTCTGCTGCTGCATCATCATCTTCTGCTGCATGATTGCCTGATAGGCGTTCATGTCCCCTCCCGACATCTGCCACTCGGGCGATCGCGTGTCGTAGAGCGGGCCGTTCGGCCCCATGACGACACCGCCGCGGGGGCCTCGTCCTCGGGCCTCGGGGGCCGAGACCGACGCCAGAACGAGACCGCAGAGGAGAGCAAGTCGAATCGCGATTCGGATGGCGGCACTCCCGGGGCTCAAGAAAAAAATTCCTTCATAATAGTAAACACCAGCAGTCGCTTCTTGTGTCGCGCAATCCACTCGAAAAAGTTCGGCTCATGTGGGGCTGGTGTGGAGGAGAGGGTCGTCCCCTTCGTGGGGCGGCCACTGCTCATCATCCCAACCCGTTACGGAGTAACCCTTTTAGACCGTGGGCAGTGCCCGCCGCCACCAAATACGGCCCACCTGAGCCGACCTTTTTTTCCGTCTCCGACATCGCTTCCGGACCAGCGGGCACCCCGTCCGACCTCGTCGACGCCGACTGGAGCGGTAGGGCGTACATGCTTCACCGCGGCGATGGCCGTGAGTTCGAGGGTGCCGGCCGAGATGGAACCGAGACGACAGGCGAAGGCGCGGGGAGTGCGCCTACTTCGCCGTGTCTGATCTCGGCTTGAAATTCGGATCCACGCGGCCATGTTTGTAGGTCTTATGGTGGTAGACCGGCTGGGCGTCAGGGTCGTTGAGGTTCAACGAGCCAGGCGTGTTGGTCTTGCCCTTGCTGTCAGCGGGATTCTTCTTCTGCAACTGTTGCAACATGTACCTTTGTTGCTGGATCATGTACTGTTGCTGCTGGATGATCATCCTCTCTTGCATGATCTCCTGGTAGGCGCGAATGTTTCCTACCGACATCCCCCCTCCGAACGAGCGCATGTTGTAGTGGGGGATGCTTGGTCCCCTCACGACTCCGCCGCGGACGTGGGGGACTTGTACTTTGGGCTCTCGAGCATCGGCGGAGGCAGCCGACAGCAGCGCGAGCCCGCAAAGAAAGGCAACTCGAATCGCAGTTTGCATGGCTACACTAGATCGGAAGAGCACACGTCTGAACTACAGTCACCTTGTAATATCGT
The DNA here is from genome assembly GCA_937907405.1 of uncultured Isosphaeraceae bacterium. Classification (GTDB taxonomy): domain Bacteria; phylum Planctomycetota; class Planctomycetia; order Isosphaerales; family Isosphaeraceae; genus Paludisphaera. Next base: position 5,723 of record CALCIC010000683.1, read on the forward strand.
ATGCCGTCTTCTGCTTGAA
>CALCIC010000684.1 GCA_937907405.1 uncultured Isosphaeraceae bacterium
GGCTCTGTCGCGGGGCCGCCCCTGCGTCTCGGTCCGGGGCGAGTTGATCCCGATGATCTCGCTGCGGTCGCTGTTCGGTGTTGACGGCCCCGCGCCACCGCGCGAGGAATTGCTCCTGACCCGACATTCGGGGCAACGGATCGGGGTGGCCGTCGACCGCCTGGTCGGCCGCGTCCAGGCGGTCATCCAGTCGCTCGGCGAGGGCATGCACGGGCTGGGGCGTTTTTCGGGCGCGACCATCCTCGGCGACGGCTCGGTCTCCCTGATCCTCGACCTGTCGGCGCTGGTCTCCGAATCGCGAATCGCTGAACACGGCTTACGTAACACGCCCTCGGCCGGCGTGAGGGCGGAGAGTTTCCGATGAGAATGTCGCTTGGCACGAAAGTCGCGATGGCGCTGGTGGCGTTCGGCTTGATCCCCGCGAGCATCGTGGCCCTGGCCACGTACTGGGCGGCCGACTCGTTCAAGGAGAAGCAGGACGTGATCCTGCGGATGGCCGCCTCCACCATCAGCGACCGAATCCAGATCGAGGCCCTGAAGATCGGGCGAGACGACGCCCCCCGCGAAGCCGACGCCGCCAAGCCCGCCGCCGCGCCCCGCCGGATCTTCGACGAGGAGGGGAAACAGACCATTCGCAGCGAGATCGCCAACATCATCACCTCGCGGTTCAGGCTCAGCGGCGTCCAGGTGTACGTGGTGGCCTCCCCCGACGAGGTGTTGGTCCAGCTCACCGGCGGCGGCACCTTCGAGGCCGTTCCCCAGTCCAACGCGCGCTACAACGACATCGTCAGCACCGCCATGACCAATTTCGGCACCAGGGCGCTTCCGGCGGTCAAGAACGGCGACAAGTACATCGAGCCCGAGCTGGTCGGCTACGCGCCGATCCGGCTCCCCGCGGAGGGGGCCGGCGCCAACAGAAACGGGCACGTGGTCCTTGTGGTCCAGCCGCAATCGGAAGCCTACGAGACCATTTACACGACCCAGACCCGCATCGTCGGGTTGCTGACGCTCTGCGCGCTGCTGACCTCGATCTTCGGCTGGCTGTTCGGCCGCTGGTTCATCCGCCGGCCGCTCCTGGAGATCATCAACGTCACCGAAGACCTCCACGAGGGGCATCTGTACAATCGCACGAACCTGGTCCGGTCCGACGAGATCGGCGCCCTGGCGAATCTGACAGACGCGGTGACCGCCAAGCTTTCGGAGGTCATCAGCAAGATCCGCAACATGACCTCGTCGGTGTCGACGGCCAGCAACGAGCTGAACTCCAGCGCCCAGCAACTGGCGCAGGGGGCTCATGAGCAGGCCGCGACCCTTCAAGAGATCGCCAGCAGCCTGCAATCGGTCGACAGCTCGGTGGCCCGTAACGCCCAGCACGCCCGCGACACCGCCCGGACCGCCAACGAGGCGAGCGCCCAGGCGGGCCGGGGGGGCGAAGCCGTCCACGAGACCGTCACCGCGATGCGCGAGATCACCCAGAAGATCCTGGTCGTGGAAGACATCGCCTACCAGACCAACCTGCTGGCCCTCAACGCGGCGATCGAGGCCGCCCGGGCGGGGACGCATGGCAAGGGTTTCGCGGTCGTCGCCGGCGAGGTCCGCAAGCTCGCCGAACGGAGCCAGGCCGCAGCCCAGCAGATCAGCGACCTGGCGAAGAAAAGCGTGGCGGTCGCCGAGAACGCCGGCCAGCTCCTCGAGCGCACCGTCCCCATGATCCGCGACACGTCCGACCTGATCTCGGAGATCGCGGCGGCGAGCCAGGAGCAGATGCAGGCGATCCGCGAGATCAACGTCGGCGTCACCCAGCTTGAGGAGGTGGTGCAGCAGAACGCCGCGGCCAGCCACCAGCTTGCGGCGACCTCGAACGACCTGGCGTCGCAGTCGACCAGCCTCCAGCGGGAAGTCGACTTCTTTCATCTGGACTCGTCCGGGGACGGCTTCCACGGCCCGCCGCCCCCGCCGCCGCCGCGACCGTTGAAGAGCGCGTCACGGGCGCGCCCCGGCCTCCCGTCCCGCCAGACGCACGCCCGAAGCTCGGCGCACCACGCGCCGGACGCGGGCGCGCACCACTCCGGCGGCAACTCCGCGCCGGGGCTGGGCTCGCCCGGCCCGGCTCAGGGGGGGGCGGCACCTTCGCAGTCGTCCCAGCCCGGCGCCGCCCCTCCGCTACGCGGAGGCGTGGTGGTTAACCTTGACGACGACGACAATTTCGAGCGATTCTCATAGGATGCACCCGCGCGCCGCGTCGTCGGATCCGACGACCGAACCCGCCGCAGGACTGCCGCGTTGCTCCCCGCGTAAAGGACTGGCCGATGGTTGATTTGGTCATCGACGCCGCAACCGACTCGAACCGGGACGGGGCTCAATCGTTCGTCGTGTTCCGGCTGGGGGGCGAGGGCTATGCGCTTGAGGTGATGCGGGTCCAGGAAGTGCTGGACGTCCTGTCGATGACCGAGGTTCCCGGGGCGTCGCGGTGCCTGCTGGGGGTGATCAATCTTCGCGGCCACGTCGTGCCGGTGTATGATCTTCGTATCCCCTTCGGCCTGCCGGTCGACCCCAAGCCGTCGCGGGCGCCCAGCGTCCTGATCGTGGAGACCGAGGAAGGGAACGACGCGGAAATCACGGGGTTGCTGGTCGACCGGGTGTCCGACGTCCTGGAATTCTCGCCCGACGAGGTGCAACCGTCGCCCCAGTTGGGACTTGGGAAGACGACGCCGTTCGTGCGGGGGCTGATCCGTCACCAGGAGGCCTTCCTTCTCGTATTGGACGTGGACCGGGTGTTCTCGGCCTTGGCTTCGATAAACGGCGAGGGAGCTTAACGTGGACCCCGAGCCATGGTCGGAGAAAGATTTCAGCTCCATCGTCGTATTTCTGCGCAACCCGATCGGGATCTCGTTGGAGATGCACCGGATGGGCCTGCTGCAGGCCCGCCTGCGGTCGCGGCTTCAGGGGAAGGGCATCGGCAGCTTCGCTCAGTTTCACGACCAGGTGCTCAAACCCGACCCGACCGGCTGGGGCACGCAGCTCCTGATCGACCTGAGCACCGTCAACCACACCTCGTTCTTCCGCGAGCCGGCCCACTTCACGTTCCTGATCGAGCAGGTTTCCGGCTGGCTGCGGGAGTCTCCCACGAGCCCGGTCCGGATCTGGTCGGCGGGCTGCTCGTCGGGCCAGGAGCCGTACAGCATGGCGATGGCCCTGGCCGAAGCGTTGCCCCACCACGGCCTCTCCAAGGTGGAGATCTGGGGGAGCGATCTCTCGCTTGAGATGCTCAAGGTCGCCGCCGGGGCGATCTACACCAGCCGCGACGTCCAGGGGGTCTCGCCGGCGCGGCTGCGCCGCTTCTTCCTCCTGGGAAAGGGACCGCGCGAGGGGTCGTTTCGGATCGTGCCGGAGGTCCGCGACCTCGTCAAGTTCCGCCACCTCGACCTGCGGAACACGATCTGGCCGGTGCCCGCCGACTTCCATGTGATCTTCTGCCGCAACGTTTCGATCTATTTTTCGGACGAAGAACGGCTGGCGCTGCTCGACCGGCTGGCGCTCCACCTGCGGCCCGGCGGCTGGCTGGTGATGGGCAACGGCGAGATCCTGCCGTACGTCCCCTCGAAGCTCCGCAAGCACTCCCCGTCGATCTTTCAGAAGGAGGGTTGATCGCCCATGGCGCTGCGCGACCGCTCCACTCCCCCTTCCCCGGCCCCCCCGCCGCCGTCGATCGAGGTGATGGTGGTCGACGACAGCGCCGTCATCCGGCAACGGTTGAAGTCGATCATCGAGTCGGACCATCGGTTTCGGGTGACGCTGGCGGCCGACCCGTACGAGGCGGTGGCGATGCTCAGCAAGTCGGTGCCGGGGGTGATCGTCCTCGACGTCGAGATGCCCCGGATGGACGGGCTGACCTTCCTGCGGAAGTTGATGCGGCAGCACCCGATGCCCGTCGTGCTTTGCACCTCGGTCGCCGATCGGGCCGTCACGGCGCTTGAGATGGGCGCCATCGAGGTCATCGCCAAGCCCAACTGGCTGGACGCGGCCCGGCTCGCGGAATGGTCGGTAAGCTTCCTGGAAAGCATCCGCAACGCGGCCCGGGCCGGCCGCCTGCCGTTCCGCGAGGACCGCGCCGGCGGCCCCGAATCCCGGCACAGCGCCGACGTGATCCTGCCGCCGGCGCCCTACTCGCCGCGCGGCGCCTCGACGACCGAACCGCTGGTGGTCGTCGGCGTGAGCACCGGGGGCGTGCAGGCGATCCAGCAACTCCTGTCCGGCTTCCCCGTGAACGCGCCGGGGTTGGTCATCGTCCAGCACATGCCGGCCGACTTCACCGGGGCGTTCGCCGACCGGCTCGACAAGGACTCCCGGATCAAGCTCCCCGTCTCCGAGGCCCGCCACCACGACCCGGTGCGCGCCGGACGCGTCCTGATCATCCCCGGCGGCACCCATGGGCTGGTCAAGCGGGTGGGGTCGGGCTACCGCGTCGAGCTTCAGGACGGCCCCCCCGTCTGCCTGCATCGGCCCAGCGTCGAGGTCCTGTTCCGATCGGCCGCCCAGGCCGCGGGCCCGCTGGCCGCCGGCGTCATCATGACCGGGATGGGAGACGACGGCGCGGGGGGGCTGCTTGAAATGCGCGAGGCCGGCGCGCTGACGATCGCCCAGAACGAGGCGTCGTGCGTCGTCTTCGGCATGCCCCGCGAGGCCATCCGCCGGGGCGCCGCCAAGTACGTCGTGGGCCTCGACGCGATCCCCAGCGCCATCATGGCCTGGGTCGCCAACCCCGACGCCGGGACCTGGCATTGAGCCAGGCGGGATGAGACGAGGTGAAGTGGAGTGAAGTACGGCGAGGGCGTGGCGTGGCGTGGCGGACCACGAGGCGGCGCCGAGCCTTGAGACGCGGCGCCGCCGTTTTGGATCAGTACGAATCGGAGCTGAGGACTTCGCCCCCGGCCACCGTATTCAACGCCAGCCAGGTCGGCATGGAGATGTTGTTCTTGAGGAACCGCACCGAGCCGTCGCCGAACAGGCTGTTGACGCCGCCCGAGTGATGGCTCCGCGCCCCGGCGTACGCCCCCTTGTCGCCCGATCCCTGAAGGCAGGGCAACCCTTGCGCCGGCTCTGTGATGCAGAACCCGCCCTGCAGGTAATCCATGTTGACGCCCGCGTTGTAGTAGTCGAGCTTCCCATTCGGGGGGATCCGCGAGATGAACGAGCAACCGCCGGGGATGGTCACCCACATCATCCCTCGGATGTCGTTCGTCGCGCCCTGGAGGATCTCCGCCATGGCGACCGTGTTGCTGGTGCCGTCGATCATCGAGCTGATCGATTGCGTATCGAACCCGAAAGCCGATTGCATGAACACCGGAAGGGTGCCGGTGGCCGGATTGATCCCGGTGGCAGTGGCCAGCTTCTGGCCCCATGAGATGTTGCCCCAGCTCGCGGCGTAATTCCCCTTGCTGAAGAGCGGCCCGCTGAGGGCCCCCCCCGCATACGCCGTCGTGACCTGAAACTGGTTCTGGCGGTCGCTGGGACACTGCAACGTGGCGACCCTCGAAATGGCCACCGTGCTGTTGGCAAACAGACCCAGGGGCAGTGGAGCCACCGGGCCCTCCGCCCCCAGCGCGTAATTGTAGCTGTTGGCCAGGGTCCCTTGCTCGAACTGGGGAAGCATCAGGACGAACCAGGGCGTGGCCTGACAACTGCTGAGGACGTTCGTAGATCGGAAGAGCACACGTCTGAACTCCAGTCACCTTGTAATCTCGTA
>CALCIC010000685.1 GCA_937907405.1 uncultured Isosphaeraceae bacterium
GCCCACTCCATCAGGTTGTCGACGTCGCCGTCGAGGTCGTTGTCGATCCCGTCCCAGCCCTCGTCGATGTACCCGTCGCCGTTGTCGTCGCGACCATTGACCAGGAACAGGAACTCGTTGGGGTTGATCTGATTGTTGCTGACGTCTCGGTACGCGAGCGGCGAGGGCGTCCCCGGCAGTCCGATGTTGACGAACAACTCGCCGTTGCCCTGCGCGGGGCCGAGGTTCATCGGCCCCACCACCGTGTAATACGGCCCCGTGCCGCCGATCTGGATCCGGTCGCCCAGCCGGATGTTCCAGAACCACGACGTGGGGGCGTTCCGGATGCCGGGTCCGCTTATGCTGTCGTTCGTGGTGCTCGCCTCCTCGACGAGCAACACGGAGGTGTTCAGGTTCCCCGAGGTGTCGTAGGGCCAGGTCCGCCCCGCCGGCCCCTCGCCCGGATAGGGGAGTGCGAGCGGGATGCTTTGACCGACGGCGAGGTTCCGCACGTTGACCATGCCCTCCTTGTAATCGGGCGCCGGCTCGAGCGCGACGATCCGATTGGCAGCGAGGACCTTGGAGCCGTCCAGCCGCCCGTTCCCGCCGAAGGTCAGGAAGTTGGGGTCGGGGAGCAATCGGACGCCTCGGGGCGCGTCGGCGTGGATGGCCGCGTCGCGGGCGCCGACGAGGGCGGCCTGGAGGATCCGGGCCGACTCGCTGACCTCGCGGTGACTGAGCGCCGGCAGCACCACCGGCAGCGCCGCCGCGCTGACGATCGCGACGATGAGCATCACCACCATCAGCTCGACCAGCGTGAACCCCGACCGCCCGGGGCGGCCGACCGACGCCCGCCTCGGCTTCGACTTCGGTCTCGGCGTCATGGCGCGGACCCTCCAATCCCGCCAGCGGGGACGTAATGGTTGGTGACGTCGTCCTGCCCCTGGGCCTGGATATCCAAACTACTTGGATAGGGAATAGGGGAGGGAACGGGCGATTGAAGAAGCGGGTCAAGCGGATAACCTAGACTAGCCCCCCCCGACACCACCTTGGTTAAATCCAGATAATTCAACTGGGCCGCCAGGTTCTCCAGGCCGATCAACGGGAAGGATCGGGAATTCGGGGTGCCCGCCGCGGTCCCCAGGTCGGACTGCAGGGCGGCGTCGCTGTACTGGAACACGCCGGGGAGCAGATCGGGGCCCGACGAAAGGATCAGGAACTTGCTGGAGAACGCCCGCCGGGCGCCGAAGGGCCCCCCGGCGCCCGCCCCCCGGTCCCAGAACTGGCCGAGCGCCGGGGGGGTCGACGAGTTGAACAGCGGCTCGTGCAGCAGGTGGAAGTAATTCTCAAAGAAGCTGACCGCGGGGCTCCAGTTGCCGGCGCCGACGCTGAAACCCTGGGGCAACGGCGGGACGTTGGCGACGCTGTTGTACGGACCATACCACCAGGACGGCGACATGAGGGTCTGGTTGGGGTCGACCGCGTCCTGCTCGCGGGCTCCGATCATGCCGTCGTAGGGCGCCCCGAGGACGGGGGCGCCGGTCGAACCGGAGACGGTCCTCAGGCCGCGCTGCAGCTCGGAATGATACAGGAGCGGCCAGCGGTAGAACTGGAGGGGCTCGCCCCAGGCGTCGACGAACTCGGGGAGGCCGTCGCCGTCGGTGTCCTTGACCTCGTTGTCGGTGAAGTCGTCGCGGTTGAAGATCGAGCCGAACGGCCCCACCGATTCGACCAGGAGGGCGTAGAGCATCTCGGCCCGCGCCGTCTTGTGGGTGTGGGCCGCGAGGTTGGACTGGACGAGGGAGTCGTTGACTCCGGCGGTCACTCCCTCGGACCACTCGTCGATCCGGCCGTTGCCGTTGTTGTCGACGCCGTCGAAACCGGCGGGCAGATACCCGAGGTTCTTGTAGATGCCGGCGGCCACCTGGTACGACGCGCCGTAGATCCCCTGGCCGGGGTTGAAGTAGTTCGCCTTGACCGCGGCGTTGTACGGCCAGCCCGTCCCCAGCGGCAGGACGTAGGCGGCGTCGGGGTCGGGCCCGTTGGTGATCATATTGGGGCTGCCGGAGGTCAGTGGGTACGGGTTGGCCGCGAAGTTGAGCGGGTAGCCGTAGGTCGCCGGATTCTGGACGTAGAACACGTCGGGCAGCTCGCGCTGCAGCAGTTCGACCTGGGCGAGCACGTAGGCCCGCTCCAGGGACCAGGGCTTCATGCTCGTCCTTGCATCCCAGCCATACCAGTTCGGGTCCCAGTAGAACTGCGTCACGCCGTCATAGAGCTGAGCGACGATCACCTGCGTCGGCGTCGGCGTCCCCACGCGGGTCTGGAGGATCGCGTCGACGCGGTCGCTGAGGGCCGCGTCGAGCTTGGCGATCAGCCCCTGGGTCGCCTTCTCCTGGGACGATCGCAGGGCGGCCCACGACGCGTTCAGCATGAACACGATGATGATGCCGATGATCACCATGACGACGATCAGCTCGATGAGCGTGAACCCGCGCGGCCGCCGCGTCGCCGCCGCGAGCCGGGTCCGAACGCCGTCGTTGCACCGCAATGAATCGAGCACGATGGATCAACCTCGTTTCAATCCGCGTCCCGCGAGGGGACGAACCCGACCGGGACAACTTACAGAAGACCGATGACCGGGGTGAAATCCGAAAAGAACCGCAAGAGCCAGCGCCGGGCCGCCCCCGGCGGGGGCGTCGACGTCAGTCGAGCCGCCCCCCCTTGAAGTTCGTCACGTTGTCCTTCTCGGCGAACCGGGCCGCGTCGGACAGGCCGAGGGGCATCATAGGAAAAATGTAATTGGAATCGGTCGGATCCCCTGATAACGCGAGCGGGTCGGCCACGCCGGACTTGTAGCCGCCGCCGGGGCCGAACAGGCCGTCGATCCCCGCCGAGATGATCTGGAACGTGCTCTTGTTGATGAACTCGGGATTGACGGTGTTGCCCGTCACCTTGACCGGCGACCCGTTCGTGTAGGGGTTGGGGGCGAAGCTGCCGACGTTGTACGGGGCGCTGGCGAAGTTGAGGGTGTTGTTGTAGTTGTAGAACCGGCTGCCGATCCCCTGGAGGACGAACCCCTCGGTGTACGACTTCGCCTCCACGGTGGTGCCGTCGGTCAGCGGCCCCTCCTCGGGGTAGTCGACGTCGTCGGGGTCGTAGCCGGCCCCCTCGTACGACGAGAAGTAGACGTACGGCCGCAGCGCGCCCGAGCTCCCCAGGTTGTCCGAATACTCGGGGAAGCCGTTGCCGTTCGAGTTCAGATAGCCGTGCGGCGGGTACATGTCCATCAGCCGGCCGGGGCGGAACTCGAACATCGGCGCCGACCGGTTGGCGCCCAGGGGGGCGACGTTGGAGTTGATCGCCGGGTTCGCCGGGTGCTTGGAGAACCCGGTGGTCACGATGCCGCCGTCGGCGACCCCCGGCAGCCCCCCCAGGAAGAAGACCAGGCACTCCGAGCCGTCGATGATGTGGACCTGGCCGCTGGTCAGGTTGCCCGAGCCGTCGACCGTGGGCGGGTTTGTGGCGCCGTCGCCGTTGAAGTCGTACCAGCCGCCGGGGATCTGGGACTGATTGATCGGCCCCGTCGTGCTGAGGAGCATCTTGGGCCAGATCCGCCGCAGGTAGCGCACCGACCGCGGCGCGAGCTGGGTCGCGACCGTGGCGAGCTTGCCGCTGCCGGCCTGGTTCTGGAGGTAGAACGTCGAGTAGTTGCCCGTCTCGCTGAGGATCATCCGCGACGGCGGGTGGACGCCGTACTGCGACTTGAACTGCGCCAGCGCCTGCGCCAACTGGTTGATTTCGGCCGACGTCGCGGCCACCTTGGCCGTCCTGACGGCCCCGTTGATCGCCGGCAGCAGCATCGCGACCAGGATGCCGATGATCACGATGACCACCAGCAGCTCCACGAGCGTGAAGCCGCGGCGGCGGGCGGCCCTGGGGCCGCGGGCTTGCGTCGAGGGGCTGTTCATCGATCCGGGTCTCCCTGGTAGGCCGCGGCCCGGGCGCCGCCGCGCGGGGCGGGCCGCCGAGGCCGGTCGGTTCTTAAGATGTACGACGATTCGGAATGTTTTCAAGTGCCGACGCGAGCATTTTCCTCGCGACGGCCGCTCAGCCCGAAAGCTTCGAGATCAGCGTGACCAACGGCAGGAACAAGGCGATGACGATGAAGCCGACGATGCCCCCCAGGACGACGATCATGATCGGCTCCAGGAGGCTGACGAGCGACTCGACCGCCACCTCCACCTCCTCGTCGTAGTTGTCGGCGATCTTGTTGAGCATGGTGTCGAGGTCCCCGGTCTCCTCGCCGACGTCGATCATGTTGACCACGATGTCGTCGACGATCCGCGCCTCGCGGAGCGGCTGGGCGATCGTCTCCCCCTCGCGGATGCTGTCGTAGATCCGGGTGAACGCCCGCTCGAAGACCGCGTTGCCCGCCGTCTCCTTGACGATGTTCAGCGATTCGAGGATCGGCACGCCCGACTGCACGAGCGTCCCCAGCGTGCGCATCGTCCGCGCCACCGTCGACTTCTCGGCGATCGCCCCCATCACCGGGATCATCAGCAGAATCCGGTCGCAGACGTAGGCCCCCGTCTTGTTGCGATACAACAACTTGATGAAGATCCAGATGAACAACGGCGTCATGAAGACGAGGTAGAAGTACTTGATCAGGAAGTGGCTGGCCTCGATCAAGAGGATCGTCATCTTGGGCAGCGGCACGCCGAAGTCGTTGAAGATCGCCTCGAACTTGGGGATGATGAAGTAGAGGATGAACCCCACGATCACGCAGGCGACGAAGATGACCACGATCGGGTAGACCATGGCCCCCTTGATCTTCCGCTTGAGCGACTGCGACTTCTCCTTGAAGTCGGCCAGCCGCTGGAGGATGGCCTCCAACGCGCCGCCGGCCTCGCCCGCCTTGATCATGTTGCAATACAGCCGGTCGAACGCCTTGGGATGCTTGGCGAACGCCTCGGAGAGGGTCTGGCCGCTCTCGATGTCCTCGACCACGTCCCCCAGCGAGTTCTTGAGCACCCCCGGCTTGCACTGGCCCTCAAGGATCTTGAGGCTCCGGAGGACCGGCAGGCCGGCGTCCTGAAGCGTCGACAACTGCCGCGTGAAGGTGCAGAGCTGCTTGGTCGAGATCCGGCCGATGGTGAACGACTTCTTCTTCCGCCGCCCCCCCTTCTTGGCCGCCCCCGACTTCCGCGTCTTCTTCGCCTTCTCGGCGATCTTGGTGACGAAGAAGCCCTTCTGGCGGATCAACTGCTGGGCCTCTTCCTGGGTCGCGGCGTCGATGGCGTCCTTCACCTCGCGCCCGGTGTGGTCCATGGCTTCGTATTGGTAGGTCGGCATCGGCGCTCTCCAGCCGCGGGCGAGGGGTCCGCTGGGTTTCGGATTGGATTCGGTTCGTTTCAGGTCGCGACTTCACAAGGAACGGCGGTCGTCAGACTTCGGTCATCGTCTCGCGGAGGATCTCCTCGACGCTGGTGCGCCCCTCGCCGATCGCCTGCAGCCCCGACTCGCGGAGGGTCCGCATGCCGTACTTGCGGCAGGCCTCGCGGAACTCGTCGAGCGACACCTCGGCGACGACCATCTCGCGGAGCACGTCGTTCATGACGATCAGCTCGTAGATCCCCATGCGGCCCTTGTACCCGGTGTTGTTGCAGCGGTCGCAGCCCTTGCCGTAGAACCACTTCTGGGCGGCGGCCTGCTCCTGCGTCAGCCCCAGCTCCATCACCACCTCGGGCCCCGGCATGAACTCGGTCTTGCAGTTGACGCAGAGCTTCCGGACCAGCCGCTGGGCCAGCACCCCCTCGATCGTGGCCGTGATCAGGAACGTCGGCAGCCCCATGTCGCGGAGCCGGGTGATCGCCGAGGGCGCGTCGTTGGTGTGCAGGGTCGTGAAGACGACGTGGCCGGTGAGCGACGCCTGGATCGAGATCTCGGCGGTCTCCAGGTCGCGGGTCTCCCCCACCAGGATCTTGTCCGGGTCCTGCCGCAGGATCGCCCGCAGGCAGGCGGCGAAGGTCACGCCGATCTCGGGGTTGATCGGCACCTGCACCAGGCCCTCGATCTCGTACTCGACCGGCTCCTCGGTCGTGATGATCTTGTCCTCGATCTTGTTGAGTTCGTTGAGCGTCGCGTAGAGCGTGGTCGTCTTGCCCGACGACGTGGGTCCGGTCACCAGGATGATCCCGTTGGGCCTGTGGATCACGTCCATCCACCGGACCAGGGTGTCGCCGGGCATCCCCAGCTTCTTGAGGTCGAGCTGCACCACCGAGCGGTCGAGGATTCGCAGGACCACGCTCTCGCCGAACATCGTCGGCAGGGTCGAGACCCGGATGTCGACGCTGTTGCCCCCCAGGGCGAGCTGGATCTTGCCGTCCTGGGGGAGCCGCCGCTCGGCGATGTCCAGGTTCGACATGACCTTGATCCGGCTGGAGATCGCCGCCGCCAGGTGCCGCGGCGGCGGCACCAGCTCGTACAGGATGCCGTCCACCCGGTACCGCATCTTGTACTCTTCCTCGAACGGCTCGAAGTGGATGTCCGACGCCTTGTCCTTGATCGCCAGCAGCAAGACCATGTTCAACAGCTTGCGCACCGGCGCCGCGTCGGCCATCTCCTCGATGGCCTCGAGGTCGATCGTGTTGTCGTGGCGCCCCGCCATCCGCTGCAGGCCCTTGTCCTGCTCGATCTGCTTGACCACGTCGGAGATCGACTCGTGATGCCCCGCGTACAGCCGCTCGATCGCCGCCGTCACGTCCGACTCGGACGCGACCACCCCCTTGACCGGCAGACTCAAAAACGTCCCCAGGTCCTGGAGCGTCGACGGGTTCTGGGGCTCCGCCATCGCCACCGTGACCGTCTTGTCCTTCCGATTCTGCGAGATCGGCACCACCTTGAAGGCGGTCGCCATCCCCTCGGTGACCAGCTCGATCATCTCGGCGGGGATCGTGACGTCGGACAGCCGCATCACCTTCATCCCGTACTGCTCGCCCAGCGCCTTGAGGACCTGGTCCTCCTTCGCCAGACCGAGCCGCACCGCGATCTTGCCCAGCAACTCGGACTGGGACCGCTTCTGCTCCTCGAGGACGCGCATGAGCCCGTCCTCGTCGAGGTAGCCCATGTCGACCATGATCGTGCCGAGCCGTCGCGCCATTCCTGATCGCCCCCCGGTCCTGGCGCGGCCCCCCCCCGAGGGGCCCCGCCAGGACCATTCAGCCGAGTCGAACCGTGTTCATGTGTGTGGAAGAATGCGAACCGCCGAGCCGCCCCCCCGCCGAGAACCGGCGGAAGAGCCGCGGGAGGAGCCCGCCTTCGAGAGCCGCCGGGGTTCACCCCGCCGCCTCGCCGACCCCTCGCCGCATGAACAAATCCCCAATCGTCGCGGTCGAGAAGACCGCGTACCCTTCCCTACGCCGAAGCCCCCCGGGCGTGACCCCGGCGCCCCCCGCTCGAAGCGAAAAGCCGCTCAGTCCGCGGCCTCCTCGTCGGCGTCCTCGTCCTCGAAAATCCCCTTCTTGGCGTTGTCGATGCGCTCCTGAAGGTCCTTCACCTTCCGCGCCTTGTACAGCACCTCCTGCTCCTCGACCAACCCCTGCTTCCACAGGTTGAACAGGCTGTCGTCGAGCAGGATCATGCCGTGCTTGCGACCGGTCTGGATCGACGAGTCGATCCGGTACGTCTTGTTCTCGCGGATCAGGTTGGAGATCGCCGGCGTCACCA
>CALCIC010000686.1 GCA_937907405.1 uncultured Isosphaeraceae bacterium
GTCCCGGCCCGACCCCACAAGTGGGGTTCCCCCCGCTCCCGGGGGGAGAAGGGATTCGCGCCTCATCCAGCAAAACAGCGCAACATCAAAACTTGCGCGTCGGGCTGACACTCTCATCCCGGCGTCGCTGATGGCGGGGTCTTAGCGATTGGGTTGCATGGGGAATCGTGGGGCAGGCGGGAATGCCTACCCCACGACCATCCAGCCAGGCTCGGCGGCGGTTTCACTCGTGCCGAGTACGCCTCGGCTCATGTGCAATCCATAAGCAAATCGCGCTATTGCTTCCCGCGGCCGTCGGCCTCCGCGCCGGCGCGGACGAGGGCTTCGGCTTCCGATTCGTCGTCGGCCTGATCGAAACCGATCCGGCCCTTGCGGACGCCGGCGCGGGTGAAGAGCTTGGCGATCAGGGTTCCGCCGCGGAACAGGCGGAGCAGCGAGGGGATCGGCAGGTTCTCGATGTGGCCGTACCACTCGGTGACCATCCGGGTGAAGTCGAGCATCTTTTCCAGTTGCTCGCGCGTGTATTGCTCCGAGTCGCCCCCCGCCTTCGCCTCGCGGACGCAGTTCTCCAGCAGGTGGATCGTCGGGTCCATCTCGCGCCGCTTGCGCTCGGCCATGATGACCCGGAAGGTCTCCATCACGTCCTTGAGCGCCTCGAAACGGTCGCGGCGGTCGCCGATGATGTGGACGCGCCGCACCACCCCCCAGGTGATCAACTCGCGCAGACTCGTCGATACGTTCGATCGGCTGACGTCGAGGAGCTTGCTGATCTCCTCGGCGTCCAGGGGGTCGGGGGCCACGAACAGCAAGGCGTGAACCTGAGCCATCGTGCGGTTGATCCCCCAGGCCTGTCCCATCTCCCCCCAGTGGAGCACGAATTTCTGCGCGGCTGGTGTGAGCGTCACGGTTGATACCGCCCTGTCTGTTGAAACTGCTTCTACAGAAATCTTACCCCCCGCGAAGCCGTCGAACAAGCCGGCGGAGCGACCCCGAAGCTTAACCGCGCGGGTGGAAGGCCCAGCGGTAAAGGCTCAGGAATCGGTCGACCGTCGCACCAGAATAGGGGAACAACTGCGGCCGAAAGCCCCCGGCGGCGCGTTCGAACAGGACCTGGGGCGCGACGAACTCGCGGAGGCCCTGCTCGCCGTGGGTCCGGCCGTACCCGCTCGCCTTGAACCCGCCGAACGGGGCGGCGGCCGAGGCCGTCGGCGTGACCGCTTCATTGACGCAGACCATCCCCGCGACGATTCGCCGGGCGACCCCGCGCGCGGCGCGGCGGTCTCGCCCCCAGACGCTTGCGGCGAGCGCCAGGCCGCCGGCGTTGGCCGCTTCGATCGCGGCCCCTACGTCGGCGACTCCTCGAATCAGCAACACCGGCCCGAAGGCGCCTTCAAGCGCGCGCTGCGGTTCGACCGACCGGGCCGAGAGCAACGTGGGTGAATAGAACGAGCCCGGTCGGTCGAGCGGTCCACCCCCGACCACGACCTCGGCGCCGGCGGCGACGGTGGCCCTGATCGTCCGGTCGAGCCGGTCGCGAGCCTGGTCGTTGATCATCGGACCGACGTCGACGCCCGAGTCGGCCGGGTCGCCGACCCGCAGATTGCGAATCTCGGCCGCGAACGCATCAACCCAACGACGGGCGTCGCCGACCACGATCACGCGCTTCACGGCCACGCAGGTCTGGCCGCACCCCACGAACGCTCCCCAGACCAGCGCCCGGACCGTGCTTTCAAGGGGTGAGTCCGGAAGAATCACCGCCGGATCGAAGCCGGAAAGCTCGACGACCGACGGAACTCCGCGCTCGGCCAGGGTCGCCAGCACTCGTCGGCCGGTCTCGACCCCTCCGGTGAACATGACCTTGTCGACGTTCGCCTCCAAGAGCGCCCGGCCGACCTCGCCCCGGCCGTAGACGGCCGCGACCAGCCCTGGCGGCGTCCCGGCTTCCTCCAGGCTCTGCTGAAGCTTCAGCCCGGAGGCGATCGCCAACTCCGACGGCTTCCAGACCACCGCGTTGCCGCCGGCGAGCGCCTGGGCGATCGGCCCGGCGTTGAGGAACAACGGATAATTCCAGGTGCCGATGATCCCTACCACGCCGTACGGGGTCCACCGCAGCCGACCCGTCGGCATCAGCAGCATGCGCTGCCACGACGCCCCGACCCGCTCATCGGCGAGCAGCCGGCCGGAACGCTTGACCGTCCATCGGAGTGCGTCCAGGGTCGGGATCACGTCGCCGGCCATGGCCTCGGTCCCGGGCTTGCCGATCTCGTCGCGGATCAGGTCCGACCAGGAGCGGGCGTCGCGGCTGAGAATCCGACGCCAATCGGCCAGGACCTTGCGGCGCTCGGCCCAGGGGCGAGCCCCCCATGCGGCCTGCGCGTCGCGGGCGCGGTCGACGATCCGGGCCACCGCGTCGACCGCCGTCGGAGCGACCGAGCCCACCTCGACCCCCGTGGCGGGGGTCCTCGTCGTCAAAACGTCGTCGGGCGGCACGGACATGAAGACCTCTCCCGTCGCGGAACCCGCGGAACCCGCCTCGATCGATGATAGCAAATCCGCCGGACGGCGCGGCCCGGAGACGTAGGCGGCTTGACACCGCCGCGCGCGGCGTTTGAAGATGTCGGAGTCGAGGCTCGCCGCCGCGATCGACGGCCGGCCCAGTTCGTCAGCGAAACTCAGGGGTTTATCGATATGAACCGCCGGTTGCTCCCCGTTGTTCTTGGATTAGGTTTGCATTTCATCATGTCATCGACCATAGCGCGCGGCGACGAGGGGATGTGGGTCTTCAACAACCTGCCGCTGGAGACGCTCAAGGCGCGTCACGGGTTCACGCCGCCGGCCGGCTGGGCGGACCACCTGCGGTCTTCGGCCGTCCGATTCAACAACGGCGGCTCGGGCTCGTTCGTGTCGGCGGACGGCCTGATCATGACCAACCACCACGTCGGCGCCGACACGCTGTCGAAGTTGAGCACCGCCGACAAGGACTACTACCGGCTCGGCTATTACGCCCAGACCCCCGAGCAGGAAGCCAAGGCGCCCGACCTCGAATTGAACGTCCTCGCGGCGATCGAGGACGTGACCGCGGCCGTCAACGCCGGCGTCGCCCCCGACATGGACGACGCCGCCGCCGCGACCGCCCGCCGCAAGGCGTCGGCCGAGATCGAGAAGGCGTCGACCGAGAAGACCGGCCTTCGAAGCGACGTCGTGGAGCTTTACCAGGGAGGACAGTATCACCTTTACACGTATAAGAAGTACACCGACGTCCGCCTCGTGTTCGCTCCCGAATTCGAGGCCGCGTTCTTCGGCGGCGACCCCGACAATTTCGAGTTTCCCCGCTACTGCCTCGACGTCTGCTTCTTCCGCGCTTACGAGGACGGCAAGCCGGCGAAAATCGCCGATTATCTGAAGTGGAGCCCCGACGGCAGCAAGGAGGGGGACCTCGTCTTCGTCGCCGGGCACCCCGGCCGGACCGACCGGCTGAACACGATCGCCAGCCTTGGGTACCTCCGCGACGTCGGATTCCCCAACCTGCTCGATTGGCTGAAGGCCAAGGAGGCGTTCCTGCTCGACTTCGGCGGTCGCGGCGACGAGGAGTTCCGCCAGTCGAAGGAGGAGCTGTTCTCGATCCAGAACAGTCGAAAAGCCCGCCTGGGGGGTTATCAGGGACTGCAAGACCCGAACTTCATCGCCAAGAAGAAGGCGGCCGAGGACGAACTGCGCGGGCGGGTCGCCGCCGACCCGAAGAAGCAGGCGGCTTACGGAGCGGCCTGGGACCGCATCGCCGAGGCCCAGAAGTCGGCGGTCGAACTCGCCAGGCCGCTCGCCCTCCTGGAACGGGGCCGAGGGCTCGATTCGCAGTATTTCAGCATCGCCCGCGAACTCGTCCGGCTCGCCGAGGAGAAGCCCAAGCCCAACGCCGACCGCCTCAAGGAGTATCGCGATTCGGGCCTGGAGTCGCTGGAACTGGAGTTGTTCTCCGAAGCGCCGATCTATCCCGAATTCGAGAAGGCGAAGCTGGCGTTCTCGCTGGGATACTGGAAGCAGATCGAGCCCAACGATCCGCTGCTCGCCCGGGTTCTCGACGGCCGCGCTCCGGCCGAGGCCGCCTCGGCGCTGGTCTCGGACACGAAGCTCGGCGACGTCGCCGAGCGCCGCAAGCTGGCCGAGGGGGGCGAGGCGGCCGTCAAGCGATCGGACGACCCGATGATCAAGCTGGCCCTGCTCGTCGATCCCGAATCGAGGAGAGTCCGCAAGGAGCGCGAGGACAAGATCGAAGGGGTCGAGTCGGCCAACTACGCCCTCATCGCCAGGGCGCTCTTCGAGGAGAAGGGCGATTCGGTCTACCCCGACGCGACGTTCACGCTTCGGTTGGCCTTCGGCGTCGTCAAGGGGTACGAGGTCGAGGGGGCGAAGGTTCCCCCCTACACCGTCATGGGGGGCGCCTTCGAGCACGCCAAGGCGCACGGCGACAAGCCCCCGTACGCCCTCCCCTTGTCGTGGCGCGAGGCGCGCCGGGCGGGACGATTGAGCCTCCCGACGCCGCTCAACTTCGTCTCGACGGCCGACATCATCGGCGGCAACTCCGGCAGTCCGGTCGTCAACCGCGACAACGAGGTCGTCGGCCTGATCTTCGACGGCAACATCCAATCGCTGGTCCTTGACTTCGGCTACGACGACGCGATCGCCCGCGCCGTCTCCGTCGATTCGCGAGGCATCCTGGAAGCCCTCCGCTCCATCTACCGCGCCGACCGGTTGGTTCACGAACTGACCGGCCGTTGAGCCGATCACTTCAAGCCCGGAGCTTCGGCCTCGGCTGACGACGCGCGTGTCGAGAGGGCTCGCCATCCTTCCCCCAACCCCTTCCACAGAGAAACCAACCCTGGCATGACCACATTCAAACGGCATTCTTCCCGCCCGTCCCGCCGGTGCGGCCGGCGGCTCGCCTCGGCTTCGATCCTGGGCCTCGTGTTCCTCTCCGCTCCGACGATTCCGGCGTCCGGCCAGCAGGCCCCGGCGTCCAGGCCTGACGCCGAAGTTCCCACCAGGGAACCCGCCGACTCGCTCGACGGCCCGCCGTTCGTTTCGGCTCGAGCCTGGGCGATCGCCGATGGTCGGACGGGAGAGACCCTCTGGGGCGATCATCAGGCCGAGCCGCTCCCCATGGCGAGCACGACCAAGATGATGACCGCGCTGCTCGTCTCGCGGATCATCGAACAGGACTCCAAAATCCTCCAGGAGTCGGTCACCTTCTCCGAGCGCGCCGACAAGACGATCGGATCGACTTCCGGCATCCGCGAGGGGGAGAAGGTCGTGGTCGAGGATTTGCTCTACGGCATGATGCTCCCCTCGGGCAACGATGCGTCGGTGGCGTTCGGCGAGGCGTTCGGCGGCCGGTTCCAGGGGCCCGTCGACGAGGCCCCGCTGTCGCGATTCGTCGCGGAGATGAACCGGGTCGCCGACGAACTCGGTCTGCGCGAGACGCACTTCGTCAACACGCACGGACTCACCGCCGCCGATCATCGCTCCAGCGCGGCCGACCTGGCCAGGCTCGCGCATGCCATGCTCGAACAGCCGTTGCTGGCCAAGGTGGTCTCGACCTCGCGGCATGGCTGTACAGTCGAGGACAAGGAAGGAAACAAGCGGCGAATCGTCTGGTCGAACACGAACCGGCTTCTGGCCGTCGAGGGCTACGACGGAGTCAAGACGGGCACGACCACCCCGGCCGGCGCGTGCCTGGTCGCCAGCGGCCGCCGCGGCGACGATCATCTGATCGTGGTCATCCTCGGCGGGTCCAGCTCGGACAG
>CALCIC010000687.1 GCA_937907405.1 uncultured Isosphaeraceae bacterium
CCGGCCGCCCCCGATCACACCGATCGCGGGCGGCTTTTTTCATGCGCCCGCGCATGCTCAGAGGCTATCCGGAAACTCCCTGGAACGGCTTAAGCGGGGTGCCACGGGTTCCGTACTCGGACCCCGTGCCGGCCGGGCCTCGCGTACACGGGGGCCGAGTACGGAACCCGTGGCACCCAAGACCCCCATCTTTACAGACAAGACCGATGTGAATCGATCGAGCCGGACTTCCCGGACAGCCTCTCAGGCGTTCCCTGAAGTGCGACGCCCCCTTGAAGCCGATCACACTGCGGAGGACGCGGCGCTGTCGTCAGCCTCGGCCCGCCCGATGTAAGAAGAACTCACCGCGGAGGACCGGGGCGCGGGCGCGGTGCGAATCGAGCAGCTTCCCGTCGGGCAGGAGGGCGAGCAGGTCCTTGATCGTCTGCAACGAGGGGCTGTCTTCAAGGGCGTCCCAGGCGAACAGCGGCCGGGCTTCATGAACGATCATCATCGGGCAGCCAAATCGAACGAGAGGATGCGGCGAGGTCGATGCAAACAACTACGCGCCGTATCCCCCGCGGCGTTGGCCTGGTGGTCGAAAACTCGTGGGAAACCGGCCCTGGCGATCCAAAGCCCCGGAAAAACCGCCGATTTTTGGGGGAAGGCCCCGAACCGACGATCCCCGTCGCCAGAGCCCATAAGCACTTACGAACAACGCAACCACCTCGCCAGCTCGACGAAGGGCCGAGTCGCTTGCCCAGGGTGGTCTACGTAGGTCACAATGGAGGATGGAAGACGACGGCGTCGCGTGTACCTTCCTCTTCAACCCTATCGAGACGGGACCGACTGCGGATGAGCGTCACCAGGATCATCGATTTATTTGGCTATGTCATTTATGCGACTCTCGCGCTCCTGGCGGTTTGGGGTGGATACAATGCGATCTTGCTTTATCGATCGCTGAGAAAGAAGACGCTCAAGGACCCCCAACCCCTGATTCTTCAGGTTCAGGAGCTATGCCAGGCGCGCAAGTTCGACGCCGCGATCAGCGTTTGCCAGAGCCCGACCTACTGGCATACGGCGCTCGGGCAGTTGATCGCCGTGGCGCTTAAGAACCGGGGCAAGCCGCTGTCCAAGACCAAGCAGCTCCTGGTGACGGAGTTCCACACCGAGGTGATCGCCGAGATGGAAAACCGGCTTGGGTCGGTCTCGACGATCGTGCGGATGGGGCCGCTGTTGGGGCTGGTGGGGACGGTCGCCAGCATGATCGCCGCGTTCGGCCGGATCGGCAGCTCGGCGAAGGTGAACCCCAACGCGTTGGCCTCCGACATCAGCCTGGCGCTTTGGGCCACCGGGGCCGGGCTCTTGATCGCCAACCCGATGATGCTGATCGGCAACGACGTCCACGCCAAACTCCGCCGGCTTCGCGACCGCACCGAGCGGCAGCTTCAGGACGTGCTCGACATTCTCGAACCTATCGAAGCCCAGGATGCCGCCGCGGCGGCCCGAGCCCCGCGCCCCGGCGAGCCCGGCCAGGTCTCCGCGCCCACCCGCGCGACCTCGCAGCGGTCGTAGACGCCTGAAGCGATTTGGTCCCCTACAGTCCGTTTCCGAGACGAGCCACCTTCATGCTGCTGCGCCGCGAATCGACCGAGGAGCGTGACGAGCACATCGACATGACGCCGATGGTCGACGTCGTGTTCCAACTCATGACCTTCATGCTGTTCTCGTCCCAGATGTCTGGAGGCGAGCTGGTCGACGTCCCTCCGGCACGGCACGGGGTAGGGGTGGAGGAGTCGTCGGCGACGTTCCTGACCCTGCTCAAGCCGGGCCCCGGCGAGGCCGAGGCGCAACTCCTCCTGGGGCACGGCAAGGGGCCCCGGGCCACGCTCGACCAGGCCCGAGCCGCGGTGGCCGAGGCCGCCCGCAACGGCGTGCACAAGGTGATCCTCCAGGCCGACGGCGACGTCCCTCACGGCAAGGTGCTTGAAGCGGCCGCCGCCGTCACACAGGTTGAGGGCGTCACCGTCCACGTCGGCGTTCAAGAAGCCGCAAGCGCGACCGGGGCCCCGGAACCCTGACGCCCAAAGATCCGCATCAA
>CALCIC010000688.1 GCA_937907405.1 uncultured Isosphaeraceae bacterium
CTCGGCTTGCACAAAGTCGGCCCCGCCGAACTGGCGAGGCGAGGCAGCCAGCCGGTGCTGGAGTGGTTCCAGTCCACGGGGGCCAGTCGCCTGGCCGTCCACTTCGACCTGGACGTGCTGGACCCGAGACTGTTCCGCTCGTTGTTGTTCGCCCAGCCCGATCATCCCGCCGACGCCTTCGAAGGCGTCGCGCAAGGAGAGCTGACGATCGATCAGGTGGTGCGGTTGCTCGGCGACGTCGCCGACGTCGCCGACGTGGTCGGGCTGGGGGTCGCCGAGCACCTGCCCTGGGATGCGCTGGCGCTCAAGAACATGCTCGCGCGGCTGCCGCTGATCGGCGCGCCGACCGAGGGCCGTTGAGGCGAGCCTAGTCAGTCAGTCACACACCCAACGATAAGGATGTGATCCGATGAACTGGATTTCGACGCTCCGAGCGACGGCGTTCCTGGGCTTCCTGACCGTCGGGGGGGGGCTGACGGCCGAAGAGCCGCGGCGGGAGTCGGCGGACGTGCTCGTCTACGGGGCGACTCCCGCGGGAGTCTGCGCGGCGGTCGCCGCGGCGCGCGAGGGGGCGGACGTTCTGCTGCTGGAGCCGACGGCCCACATAGGGGGCGTCAACACCGGCGGGCTCTCGTTCAGCGACTCCAACCAGACGGTTCGAGCGGCGCTCGGCGGGCTCTTCGAGGAGTGGCACCTTCGCATCCAAAAGGACTACGCCGACCGTCGCGTGAAGCTGCCCTACGACGTTCACGTCAAGGACCATTCGCCCTGGACCTACGAGCCTCACGTCGCGGCGCGGGTCACGGACGCGATGCTGCGGGAAGCCGGCGTGGAGGTTCGACCCGAACGCCGGCTGGCGGGCGTCGACAAGGAGGGCGCAACGATCCGGCGGGTTCGGACGGCCGACGACTCGGTGTTCGAGGCCAAGACGTTCATCGACGCGACGTACGAGGGGGACCTGATCGCGGCGGCCGGCGTCTCCTGGACGATCGGACGCGAGGGGCGCGACGAGCTCGGCGAATCGCTGGCGGGCGTCCGCTTCAGCAAGCCCTTGATGCCGTTCTCCGGCTTCGACGACGAGGGCCGGCTGCTGCCGCTGGTCACGACCCGCGACGTCTTCAAGGAAGGAGACGGCGACCGCGGCGTCATGATCTACAGCTTCCGCCTCTGCCTGACGAAGAAGCCCGAAAACCGCGTCCCGTTCCCCTCCCCGACCCGCTACGACCCCGCGCGGTTCGAATCGGTTCGGCGCTACCTCGCCACCGAGCGGAAACCCATCCTGCTCTGGGACCTCTACCCCCTCCCCGGCGAGAAGTTCGACGCCAACAACGGGATTGGCAAACAGTTCTCGATGGGACTGATCGCCGGCGGCAACGGTTGGTCGGAAGCCGACGCGGCGGGTCGAGCAACGATCTGGGAGGCGCACAAACAATACATCCTTGAATTCTATCAATTCCTGACGACCGACCCCGCGGTTCCGCCGAGGTTTCGCGCGGAACTGGCCGAATACGGCCTCTGCCGCGACGAATTCCCCGAGTCCGGCCACTGGTCGCCCCAGTTGTACGTTCGCGAGGGCCGCCGGATGCGCGGGGCGTATTTCCTGACCGAGCGCGACGTGCTGACGGACACGGCCAAGCCCGACTCGATCGCCGTCTCGTCGTTCCCGATCGACTCCCACGACTGCCGCCGCATCGCCCGCGAGGGGGGGGGAGTGCTGAGCGAGGGGACCATCTTTCCGGTTCGCATGGCGGGACGGCGGCACGGAACACCGATGCAGGTTCCGTATCGCGCGATCACGCCGAGGCCGGAGGAGTGCGCGAACCTGCTGGCCCCGGTGGCGGTCTCGGCGTCGCACGTCGCCTATTCGTCGATCCGGGTCGAGCCGACGTGGATGACCCTCGGCCAAAGCGCGGGGATCGCCGCGGCGCTGGCCGCCAAGGCCGGGTGCGACGTTCAGGCCCTTCCCTACCCCACGCTTCGCGCGGCCCTGATCCGCCGGAACCAGGTGCTCGACCTCCCCGAACCGCTTCCCAACCCGCGGCCAAGCGAATGACTCGCCCGGGCATCTCAAACGGGGTCGGGAACCATACTCGACGTCCGGGGCCGACCAAGCATGGCATCCGAAAGATCGTCACTGACCGCTTCTCCCGTTCGCCGATTCAGGAACCGTCCCCGTTCCGGCTGGGTGAGCAGGCGGCGAGGGGGGGCGTCCCAACTCCGCTTGCTCGTGCTCAAGGTTTCGTGGCTCGGGCGTCCCGCCCGA
>CALCIC010000689.1 GCA_937907405.1 uncultured Isosphaeraceae bacterium
GATCCTCCCGGCGAGGGGCCGCTCGCCGCCGAGGCCGCCAGGCTGGTCGAGGCGATCTCGGACTATCTCGAGTTCTTGAAGGGCGAAGTGCTGCCGAGGAGTACCGACGATTGGCGGATCGGTCGCGACCGATTCGTCAAGAAACTGGATTACGAACTGGACGCCGGCGTCTCGGCCGACGAGGTGCTCGCCGAGGCCGAGCGCGAGGCGGCGCGGGTCGAGACCGAGATGAGCATCTTCGCGCGGCAGATCTGGTCCGAATTCTTCCCCGGCGCGGCGGTCCCCCCCGACGACCCCCGGGGCCGCTCCGAGCTGATCCGCCGCGTCCTTGAGCGGATCGGCGACGATCACGGGGCGGCCGAGACCCTGGTGGAGGACGTCCGGAGCACGGTTCGCGAGATCAAGGAGTTCATCTCGTCCCGCAAGATCCTGACGCTGCCGGAGCCTGATCAGCTTCGGATCATCGAGATGCCCGAGTTCCTTCGCGGCAATTCGGTGGCGTTCTTGAACCCCGCCCCCCCGCTGGACGCGCGAGGGTCCAGCGAGTATTCGATCAGCCCGCCGCCGGCCGACTGGAGCCGCGAGCGGGCCGACAGCCTGCTCCGCGAGTACAATCGGTCGATGCTCAAGATCCTGACGATCCATGAGGCCTATCCCGGCCATTACGTCCAGCTTGAGTTCAGCAACCGCTGCCCCAGCTTCATCCGTCGGGTGTTGTCTTCGGGGACGTTCGCCGAGGGCTGGGCCGTGTACACCGAGCAGATGATGCTCGATCAGGGGTTCGGCGGCGGCGACGTCAAGCTGCGGCTTCAGCAGCTCAAGTTCTATCTGCGGGCGGTGGTCAACGCGATCCTCGATCACAAGATGCACTGCGGCGCCATGACCGACGCCGAGGCTCGGGACCTGTTGATGAATCGGGCGTTTCAGACCGAGGGGGAGGCCGAGGGCAAGATCATTCGGTCCAAGCAGTCGTCCTGCCAGCTCTCCACCTACTTCGTGGGGAGGATGGCCTTCCACCGCCTTCGCCAGTCGGTCCAGCGCGAGCGGGGGGACCGGTTCGACCTGGGGGCGTTTCACGAGGAGGCGCTGTCGGGGGGGACGATCCCGGTCAAGTTCTTGCCCGAGGTGGTTCGGGCCAGGGCCGCCGAGAAGGATTGAGACGCGGGACGAAGGGCCTTCGCCCGTCGGGGTCGAGCACCCGCGACGGGCGAAGCCGCGTGAGCGCGAGCCGATCAGGGCTGGGTGATCGGCGGCACGTTCTTGGGATCGTGCTTCTTGCCCCCCTGGTCCATCTCCATGGCCGAGAAGAAGTCGTGGAGCTTGGCTTCCTTGGTTTGCGCGGCCGGCGAGTCGTCGAGTTTGGCCTCGGAGAGGACCTTGTCGCGGACCTGGTCGAGCGACGCGTACAGCTCGTTGTAGGCGTTGCGCTGCTTGGGCTCGGTCGCGGGGCCGAACCGCAGGTTGAAGGTGCGCATGAAGCCGAGGAGGTTGCCCACCGAGGTCGTCTTGAACTTTTTGAGTTCGCCGAGGATCTCCTCGACGTGCGGCTTTTCGAGCATCCGGGTCATGGCGTACACGGTCTTGACGAAGTTCTGGGCGTCCCGGTTCTCGGTCTTGTTTTCGAGCGGCTGCTGGGTCAGCTTGGCGTTGAGGTGCTGGACCACCGCGCGGATCTTGTCGAGGGTTTCGGGCGCGATCTCCCCTTCGTTGTCTTCCTTGCGAGCCTGATTGACGGCGGCCTCGAAGTCGGTTTTATCGTCGGCGAATCGAGGGTCGCGGAGCGACCGGGGCCACTTCGCCGCGTCCTTGAGCCCTTCAAGGCTGATGGTGATCGCCTCGGAGGCGTTGGTGAAGGGGACCTCGCGGATCAGGTCGGCGTTGACGTTGACGTCGATGGCGCGGAGGGTCGACGGCTGGATGCGGGGGTTGTTGAGCTGGTCGAGGATGGCGTTGAGGGCGTCGCCTTGCTCGATGTCGCGCCGGCTCGGGTTCTCATTGATCCTGCTGAGCAACTTGTTGTACGACTCTTTGTCCTGGGCGATGCGGGCGTCGCGTCGGGCGTAGTATTCGCGGGTGGCCTGGAGCTGGGCCTCGTACACGTACTGGTTCCAGCGCATCATGGTGTCGTAGTTGATCGAGTTGGCGACGGCCGTCTGCTGGTTGTACTGGCCCGCGCCCATGTACATCATGCCGAGGCCCTGGGCGATGCTCCCCGGAAGCGAGCTGCCGGCGCCCCCCCAGCCTCCCCAGCCGTAGCCGCCGTAGCCGCCGTAGCGGCCGTAGCCCCATTGGGCCTGGGCCTGCGTCGAGCAAGCCGTCAGGGCCACGGCCAACCCCAGCATCATGGGGAATGAACGTCTCATGGTATTCCTTCCTCTCGGGTGCGATTCGGCGGCTTGGGAAACGGGAAAGGTCAAACGTCCAACGT
Organism: uncultured Isosphaeraceae bacterium; assembly: GCA_937907405.1. Lineage (GTDB taxonomy): Bacteria > Planctomycetota > Planctomycetia > Isosphaerales > Isosphaeraceae > Paludisphaera. The sequence continues at coordinate 2,429 of CALCIC010000689.1, forward strand.
CCGAAGGCCGGCGGTCGACGGATCGACCTCTCGGGATCGTACCTGGAATTATAGTATCATCGGGGACGAACACGAATGAACAAGTCGCCGGCCGAGAATTTGGTCGCGCTCGTGGAACGATCGTCACGACCGTACCCGGCGGTCGAGGCCGGCGGATCAAACGTCGTCGAGCGGAACCAGATCCATCCCCGAATCCAGCGCTTCGCCCTCCGCGGCGGTCGGCCGGACGTGGGCGTGGGCCGGCGCGTCGCCGTCCACCTCGACACGGTAGAGCAGGGGGCCGATCGCCACCTCGTCGCCTCGAAAGAGTTGCGTCTCCTCGACGAGGCGGCCGTTGACCCGAACGCCGTTGCGGCTGCCCAGGTCGCGGATCAGCACCCGGTCGTAGGCGGAGGCCAGGCAGCAGTGACGGCGGGAGATCTTGGGCAGGTCCAGCCGCAGGTCGCACTTGGGGTGGCGGCCGATCAAGAGCACGGGCCGTTGCACCATGATCGGCGGGCCGCTCCGCTGCACGAGTGGGGTCAGCTTGAAACTCATTCGGAAGGCTTCTCCGCCGGGTTGGGATCGGCCGCGTGCACGGGGGTCAGGCCGTGGACCTGGTCCATCCCGGGCATCTGCACGATCACCTGAATCCGGCACTTTTCGGCCATCGCGGAGGGCAAGACCTTACGGACC
>CALCIC010000690.1 GCA_937907405.1 uncultured Isosphaeraceae bacterium
GGCCAACCGCAAGTGGGAGGACCGATACGCGGGGGTCTTCCATCCCCGCGACGGCTTGATCCAGACCGGCCTTCTGAACGGTCCCGGACTGGGCTGCTGATCGGCGAACAGAAGACCAGGACCAGCGAATTCGAGGAGTTCCACCGCATGAATCATCCCGAGCCCTTTCCCGAAGCCTCCGACTCCCCCCTCGCCGACTCGTTGTGGCGCGGCCGCTGGCTGGCGCTGGTGGCCGCCGCGCTCGGCTGGATGTTCGACGGTTTCGAGATGGGCCTGCACCCGCTGGTCGCCTACCCGGCGCTCCGGGAGCTGCTGGGACCGGGAGTCGCCGCGAGCCTCGGACCGGCCGCCGATCCGGCGGCGGCGGAAGCGGCCCTGAAGACCGCCGTGGGCCAGTGGAACGCGATCCTCAACGCCCTGTTCCTGTTCGGCGCGGCGGCCGGCGGGTTCTTCTTCGGCTGGCTGGGGGACCGGATCGGCCGAACCCGGGCGCTCACCCTGACGATCTTGACTTACACGATCCTGACCGGGTTGGGCGGGTTCTCGACCTCGGTCTGGCACCTGGCGGCGTCGCGGTTCCTGGCGGCGGTCGGCATGGGAGGCGAGTGGAGCCTCGGGGTCGCGCTGATCATGGAAATCTGGCCGGCCTCGGCCCGTCCGCTCCTGGCCGGGGTGATCGGCGCGGTGGGGAACGTCGGCTACCTGCTGATCGCCCTGACCAGCCTGGGGATGAACGCGGTCTCCGGCCAATCGACGACGTCGAGCTGGCGGCCGTTGATGTTCATCGGGGTCGCGCCGGCGTTCCTGGTGTTCCTGATCCGACTCTGGGTCCCGGAGTCGGCCCGCTGGGAAGCCGCTGTGGCGCACTCCGAGCCGGTGAAGCCCTGGGAGCCGCTGGGCCCGGCGACCCGAGGGCGTTGCATCCTCGCCATCCTCCTGATGGGGATCGCCTTGCTCGCCACCTGGGGGGCGGTGCAGTGGATCCCGCTCTGGTCGGTGAGCGTGGCCGGACCCGAATACTCGGGCGCCAAGGAGTATTCCCAGATCGCCGCGGGGATCGGGGCCGTGATCGGCACGCTGGCCGCCGCGCTGTTCGCGGGCCGGTTCGGCCGCCGGCCGACGTACTTCGTGATGTGCCTGCTGTCGCTCGTCGCGACCGGCTGGCTGTTCCGCACGCCCCAGACCTTCGGCCCGGAGTTCCTGGCGGGCGTGTTCCTCGTGGGGCTGACCACCGCCGCCTTTTACGGGTGGGCGCCGCTCTATCTCCCTGAACTGTTCCCGACCCGGATCCGGGCGACCGCGCAGGGGATCGCCTACAACTTCGGCCGGATCTTCGCCGGGATCGGCACGATCGTCCTGACCGGGGCGATGCTCGACCGCTTCAAGAGCGACCTCCCCGCCAGCCTGGCCTTCACCAGCCTGATCTACGTGGCGGGCCTGGTGCTGATCTGGTTCGCCCCGGAAACCAAGGGGAAGCCCTTGCCCGACTAAGAACGATTAGGCCGAGCCGCCTCGTGGAACGGTGGAGGGAACGCGTAAGCAAGGGGAGATTCTTGAGCGGCCGGCCCGAACCAGACCTTGACATCGGGCATGTCCAGGCGTAAATGTTTAGATTACCTTGCGACGACCCGTCGTCCGGCCGCGGGGGCTGGATTCGAGGTCGTTCGGGATCGCGTGAAGGACCGCCCGCCGGGGCGGCGCTTCGATTCCGTCCCGGCAAGGTGTTCCTATTCTCGTCCCCGAGGAGGACGTCATCGGACCGATCGACCGAGGTTTGAGGGTTAACGAGCAGATCCGCATCTCGCCTGTGCGGGTCATCAACGCCGAGGGGGGCATGCTAGGCGTCATGCCGACCAACAAGGCGCTTGAGGCCGCGCGCGAAGTGGGGATGGATCTCGTCGAAGTCGCTCCCAACGAGCGCCCGCCGGTGTGCAAGATCATCGACTTCGGCAAGTTCAAGTACACCCAGAAGAAGCGGCTGTCGAAGCAGAAGCAGCACCAGGTCCAGATCAAGGAGATCCGGGTCCGTCCCAAGACCGGCGACCACGACATCGAGGTCAAGGTCAAGCGGGCTCGCGAGTTCCTGGAATCCAAGGACAAGGTCCTGGTGAACGTGCTGTTCCGCGGCCGCGAGTTGGCGCACATCGACGAAGGCCGTCGCGTGATGGAGGAAGTCCTCCAGGCGCTCGAGGAAGTGGGCAAGCTGGAGAAGAACCCTTCGATGGAAGGGCGGCGGATGACCGCGATCCTGGCGCCCCGGTCTTGAGGCCGTTCGGCGGCCGCCCCCCCTGACTTCGTCGATTTGCGAATCCCTCGGTCCAGCGCGTCTGGACGGCGGGCGGGTCGTTCTGTTACGATGGGCGACTTGCCCGTGTTCGCCTTCCTTCATGAAGAGCGTGGCGGCGCCCCCCGCCGCCGATCGGGCTCCGCCCTCGCGATGGAACCTCGGCAAGGGGCGTGGCGGCAGAAGAAACGTTGACGACTCCCGCGCGAGCCGGATCCGGCGGCCTGGTTCCGCCGTCTCGGCCCCGCCGGGCGACCCGGCGATCAGGACAGAAACAGGACGGTAGTGAAATGCCCAAGCTGAAGACCCACAAGGGTATGAAGAAGCGGTTCAAGGTCTCCGCCACCGGCAAGGTGTCGCATAAGAAGTGCGGGTCGTCGCACTTGATGAGCCACAAGAGCGGCAAGAAGGTCCGGAGCCTGCGCAAGAAAGTGTTCCTGGACGTCTCGGCCGAGAACCGGCGGATTCGCAACGCCCTGCTCACCCGTCAGGCCACCAACCCCCTGGCCGTCGAGGCCGCCAAGCAGGTCGTCGTCGCCGAGCAGGCCGCCAACGCCGAGGCCGCCGTCAAGGCCGGCTGACCCGGCCGGCCCTCCACAGCAGAGCACAGCCAGAACCGTTTACTCTCGAACGTCCCCCAAAATGCGGGCGCCGCGCGGCGCCCATCAACGAGATTTTGAAACATGCGTGCAAGAAAAGGTGCGGCCCGACGCCAGGCGAAGAACCGAATCTTCAAGAAGGCCAAGGGGTTCGTCGGCGGCCGCCGCAAGCTGCTCAAGTCGGTCAAGGAGACGCTGCTGCGGGCCGGGATGTTCGCGTTCCGCGACCGCCGGGCCAAGAAGCGCGACTTCCGCAAGCTCTGGATCGTCCGCCTGAGCGCCGCCGCCGAGATGCGCGGGCTGCGGTACAGCCGGTTGATCCACGGCCTCAAGCTCGCCAAGATCGGTCTCGACCGCAAGAGCCTCTCGGAGATCGCCATCCACGATTCCGAGACCTTCGACGCGATCGTCGCCAGGGTCCGGGCCGAACTCGACCAGTTCGACGCCCAGCTCAAGAGCCGGCAGACCGCCAAGACGGCCTGATCTGATCGTTCATTCTCCGACCCCGACGCCCCCCGCCCGCCGCAGGTTAAGCCTGATGACCGAGAATAGCGCTGCGGACTCTCTAGAATCTGCCTTATTCGAACTGGATCAGCTTCGAGAGCAGGCGGTGCGAGCATTCAAGGCGGCTCGAACAGCCGAGGCTGTCGAAGCCGCCCGGATCGAGTATTTGGGCCAAAAGCAAGGTCGGCTCAAGGATGCCCAGGCGTACCTAAAAAAACTGCCGAAGCCTGGGCGAATGTACTACGGCCAAGGCTTCAATGAGCTCAAGCAGGTCGTCGAAGCCGCGTTCGAGGCCGCCCGGTCGCGGGTCGAGCGTCGGCCGACCGCCGACGGCGGCGTCGACGTCACCCTGCCGGGGGTCGCCCCCCGGCTCGGCCATCGACACCCCCTGACGCAGACGGCCGACGAGCTGATCGACATCTTCGGCCGGCTCGGCTTCGCCGTCGCCCG
>CALCIC010000691.1 GCA_937907405.1 uncultured Isosphaeraceae bacterium
CCCGCCGTTCGCAACGGCCGCACTGCCTGAAGCGTTCGTGCCGATGAGGTTCCCGAGAATTCGATTGCGGCTCGTGGCCCCCGGTGGAACGCCCAGCCCGGTAAGAACCACGCCGTCGCTGAAATTCCCGGAAATCACGTTGCCGGGGCCGATCGTGTTGTCGGAAGCGCCCGCCAGCAAGACCCCGTAGAGGAAGTTCGGGATCGCAGCGCGGCCGCCGACGTCGACGCCGATGGAATTTGCGGTGATCGTGTTGAAATCCGCCCCGCGAAACACGCCTTCGAGCACGCCGCCTAGCAGTTCGACGCCGGATTTCGCGTTTCCCGAAACGATGTTTCCGGGCCCGATCGTGTTTCTCGTCGCACTCTGAATCGAGACGCCCGCGCCCCAATTGCCCAGGGGCCTGGCGCCGGTGGCGTCGGTCCCGATCATGTTGCCGAGTACGCTGTTCCCCGTGGAATCGTAGTAGACGCCGTCCTCGGAGGCACCGGCGATGGTGATTCCGTTCCCGCCGTTCCCGGAGATCACATTCTGAAGATTACTCGTCGTCCCGCCGATCTGATTGTTCGACGCGACGAACAGTTCGATCCCGTCCCCCGTATTTCCAAGGGGCCGAAGGCCGGTGACGTCGACGCCGATATAGTTGCCCACCACGAAATTCCGATCAGGCCGAGGCGACAAGGCCGCGCTGAGCGAGATTCCCGGTCCTTGATTCCCCGAGACGACGTTCCTGGCCCAGGCCGCCGCTCCGCCGATGGTGTTGTCAGAGTCGTGCACCGAGATGCCGCCGCCGATTCCATTGCCGACGGCCGCGACGCCGGTCGCATCGGTTCCGACGTAGTTCCCCGCTACGAGGTTGTAATTCCCCTCAAGATAAACACCCCCGTCAAAGTTTCCGGAGATGATGTTTCTCGTCTCTATGGACGACCCTCCGATGAGGGAGTACGAGAGAGCGGACAGGACGCCGAACCCATAGTTCGGCAGCGCCGCCGTTCCAGGGGCGTTGGTGCCGATGTAATTGCCCTGCATGACGTTGCCGACGCCCGTCGCGGCGTCGATGCGGATTCCGTCCCATCCATTCCCGGATATCAGATTCCGCGCAGCAAGCGTAGCCCCGCCGATCGTATTGTAGCCGACGACGTCCTCTGAAGAGTATTCGCGTAGCAAGACGCCGTTGCCGGCGTTGCCCTGGCTGACGGTTCCACTAGGATCAGTCCCCAGGAAGTTTCCCTCGATGCGGTTGCGACTGCCGCTGACGCGGATGCCGGCCCCGGGGAAGCGGGTGACGATCAAACCCTGGACCAGGCTGTCGTTGCACGCCAGCGTCAGTCCATTGTTTTCGAATCCTTGCGCAACAAGACGGCCGTCGATCTGAATCGATATCGTTGCATTATCCCCGACCGCCAGACCGTTCGGCATGCTCCCGGGCTGAGAGTAACCATTGATCCAGACGGGAGAAGTCACCGCGGGCAAGGGCGTTTGCGGGCTGATGACGTGAACGCCCGTTCCAGAGATCTTGAAATTGATGACGTCCGCGTTCGCATTGGAATTCGAGAGGATGATCGCTTGCCGCAGGCTTAAGTTCGACAGCTGGATGAACGCCTCAGCCTCGAATGATGGAAGCAGATCCGGCACGCCGTCATTATTCAAATCGCCCGCCGTCACACCTCTCGGATGGGCCACACCCGCGGGCAAGGGCACGATCGATTCCGGGGCGAACACCGACGCGGACGCCGTCCCGAGTCGGATCAAGGTCTGACCGTCCGAGGCCCCCTGGACGATGAGGTCGGAGAAGCCGTCGGAATTGACGTCGGCCGCGGCCAGGCCGGCCGGCGGCTGGCTGAAGGCCGCAAAGCTCGTCGCCTCATTCGCCAGATCGCCGTTGCCGAGGTTCTGGAAAATGTCCACTCCCGTCGTAAACGGCGCCGTGTTCATGCTGAAGGCGATCGCGAAATCTAGATTATTGAGACTCCCCTGCGACCCGAAGTGGCCGAACGCGATCCCCGTGGACGAGTAGTCTTCACTGTTCGCGTCCGGCGGCACCGGGGAGAGTGTTTCGGTGTTCGTCAACACAACGTCTCCGCCGTCGAGCGAGGTCGTGTAAACGAGCGCCTCCTGGTAAGTTCCGAAAGAGAACCCCGACCCGGACAGAAGGACCGCGACGTCGTCGAGGCCGTCTCCGTTGATGTCCCCGACCGCCAAATCCAACATGTCGGGCGGGTTGTCGGATCCAAGCTCGACCACGGGGGACGGCCTGAAATGCAAGCCGCCCTCGTTCAAGAGGAAAGTCACACTCACCTGATTCGTGTCAGAAGCTCCCAAACCCAGGGCGACGTCGGGACGCCCATCCCCGTTGAAGTCGCCGATCGCGATGTTGGTTTTCTGACCGCCGGAGGCTTGGCCCATCGACGGAACCGAGTAAACCTGCGTGACCCCGGAAAAGGTCCCGTCCCCCTTGCCGATGAACACATAGATTTCAACGTCGTCGTTCGCCGTGTTCAGGACCGACAAGGCGAGGTCTCCTTGACCGTCGCCGTTCAGATCGCCGATCGCGAGATCGCCCGCCGTCAAGCCGGGCGTACTGAGAAAATCGGAGAATGGAACTGCATAGGCTGGTTGATATCGGTCGGCCAGCGTCGTGTACGCGTCCGCCACCGTGTTAACGGTGTACACCGTCAACAGGAGGCGATCCTCCAGCAATTCGAGGCGAGGCGATCGGAGTTTCCGGCGGTTGAGCGACGGGCGCTGAGGGCGACGATTCACGACGGGTTCCTCCTAACAGCATGCATGCCCTGAAATGGAGCCTATTGAAAGAAGGCAGGGCTTAGATCGCTATTATGGACTGGGAAATATAGGGAAGCAAGTCAACCCTAGCCGATTGATCCGTGAGCGTCGGAAACCGCTTGGGTTTGTTCGGCCTTGGTTGACGACTCCCAACTTCTGGACCCTTTGACGAGCCAATCAAAACCCCAGCCGAAGTGATGGCGCACGTGGCTTGTTCCTTCCAATCGAGCTTGAAACAAGGACGGCGGGGTGCCTCCTCATTGGCACGACGTACTCGACCCTTCAAGCATTTGCCGTATGTTTTGAACCTATATAGCACGCACGATTTGATGCTCGCAACGTATCGTTTATTCCCTTCTGCCAGGCTGTCGCCCGCTTTTCTCCTCTGACGACGTCCTCTTTCGAATCATCCGTGAAGTCGAGAGATCGGATCGAGCCGAGTGGCCTGGAAGCTGGGGATGAGTCGAATCTCGATACCGGGGTCGGACCAGTCGCACGCCTGGGGGGGACGAACTCGCTAGAGGTCTCTGGGGTCGTCGCCGGAATCCAGGAACCGTGCGAAAA
>CALCIC010000692.1 GCA_937907405.1 uncultured Isosphaeraceae bacterium
CAGCCCCTCCCGGCGCCCTGAGCCGATCGCCGGAAACTTTTCAGAAGAACCCAACGGCCCGCCGATCCTCCCACCCTGGAACCACCCATCGCATGGGACGTTTCGGGGCGACCGAACCCATTGCCCCGCCGGCTCCCTGGCCGAGGACTCGACAGGGCGCGGGGTGAAATCGGCGCGAACGAAGCCAAAGTCAGACCGGCCGGGCGCGCTTGTGCGCTCCGCAGGCGTAGTAAACTGGAATCCCCGCCAGCATGCTCACCAGCGAGATCGTCGAGACGTCGGGCTTGCTCACGAACGCGGCGACCAGGAGGGCGATCGTCAGCGCGAGATAAAGGATCGGCGTGAACGGGTACAACGGGGTGCGGAACGGTCGGGGCATGTCGGGACGCTTGATCCGAAGGACGAAGATCGAACTCATGGCGAGGATCGAGAACAGCGACAACCCCACGCTGGCGTAGACCAGAATCCACTCGAACGAACCCGTCCAGAGCAGCACGAGCGACGCGGCGATCTGGAACACCGTGGCGACCGCCGGCGTCTCGGCCCGCGTCGAGAGCCTGCCGGCGATCGAGGGGAACTGGCCCTCCTTGGCCATCGCGTAGATGACCCGGGGGCCGATCAGCATGTAGACGCTCAGCGACGACAACATCATCAGGCCGATGGCGACGCTCAGCGGGTTCGACCACTTCGCCCCGAACAGCTTGCGAGCCGCGATCTCGGCGATCGGCGCGACCCGGTCGAAGTTCGGCTTGTTGTCGGGGCCGGCGACGATCGCCCGCACGTCCGACGCCGAGAGCGCCAGGGCGTACACCAGGTTGATCGCCAGGTAGATCAAGGTCACCAAACCGGTTCCGATCAAGATCGCCCGGGGCAGCGTCTTCTGCGGATTGCGGATCTCGCCCGCCAGGTAGGAAGCGCCGTTCCACCCCGTATAGGCGTAATAAATGTACACCAGCGAGAACATCATCGACGTGGCCAGGCCCGAGTCGATCGGCTGGGAGTCGTCCAAATTGGCGTAATTCGGCCAGCCCACGGCCAGCCCTCCGACGATCAGCACCCCCAGGACCGCGACCTTCAATCCCGTGATCCAACCCTGAACATGGGCCGTCTGGCGTCGTCCCGAGACGTGCACGGCGGCGAACGCCAGGATCGCCAGGCTCGCCAGCAAGCGCTGAAGCAGCACCGCCTGACCTTCCGGGAGCTGCAAGGGCGCAAGCACATACTTCGCCGAGCCGAACGCCGCCGCCGCGCTCGGTCCCGAAAACCCCATCAGGAACGAGGCCCAACCCGTCAGAAACGCCGCCAAGGGCCCGTACGCTTCATAGAGGAAGACGTAATCGCCTCCGGTCCTCGGCATCGACGCCGACAACTCCGCCACCGTCAGCGCCCCGCAGACGGCCGTCACCCCGCCGACCACCCAGAGGATCAGCATGTACTGGTTGCTGCCGACCGACGCCACCGTGTAGCCGGACGTCATCAAAACGCCCGTCCCCACCATGCTCGCCACCACGACGCAAACCGCCATCGGCAAGCCGAACTCCGCCGGCATCGCCTCCGATCTCGCGGCCGCACGATCGTTAGACTCCGCCGCTCCGTCGCCTTGAGGTGTCAATGACATGGTGTAAGCTTGGTTAAAATGGGCAACTTGAGGTAGATTAAAAGTAGGAGTCGAGAATTACTAGTGAACACTTGAACCCAGGCGATCGGGGCGTAGAATTAGAGACGACCAGAGACGAGTCCGCGTAGTCAAGAACGATGCCGCCTTGACATCCACCAGGAGGATTATCCCGATGGGCGAACTCCGGGCGCCGAAGCGAGCCACTCCGAGCGTGCGACGTCGTGGCGAGCAGGGTCGACTTTCGATCGTGGCCGGCGACGACGACGTCCCGAGCAACACGGGGCGCGCCCAGACGATCAGTCGGGCCGAGGGTTTTCGAAGGCCGGCCAAGAAGCCGAACTTCTCGGCCCCCCCCGATCCTCCGAAATCCCCCGCGCCGGTCTTCCACCCCCTCGCCTACCGGGGCGTGGTGGCCGAATGGTCGCTCGAAGACCGCGAGCGGTGGGGCCGTCGCGCAAACGAGCTTGAGGAGACCGGGCTGTCGTGGCGCGACGCTGAAACCCAAGCCTTCGTGGAGGTTTGGTTCAGGCTCCATAAGTCGAACGCCCCGCCCAGGGCTTCTGAAGTCGAGGGCGGCCGTTCCTGACGCGATCAAGATCCGGGACCGTCGGTCGAGCCGCCCGGCGCTCCCGTCGCCTTGGATTTCCCGGCCGCCGCCGGGGGGGCGTTCTTTCGGAACCGCACGTAGAAATTCTCGGCGAGCTTGACCGTCGGCGGGTTCGAATCGACCGTGAACCCAGCCCGCTCGATCTCCCGGATGAACTGGTCCTTGTCGGCCCGAACGTGCTTTTTCACGAAGCTCTCTTCCTTGGCCTTCGCGCGGTCGAACTCGATCAGGACCAGCGCCCCCCCCGGTCGGAGCGCCTGGTGAATCGAGGCCAGGACCGGATCGGGATCTTCCAGGTGGTGGTAGACGTCGCAGAAGAAGACCAGGTCGACCGAGCCGGGCGCCAGGTTGGTCGACTTCTGGCTTCCCAGGACCGTGGCGATCTGCTTTCGTCCCTGCTTCCGCGACTGCTCGGCGATGTACTTGAGGAATTCAGCCGACACGTCGACCGCGTAGACTTTTCCCTCGTCCCCTACCTTCTCGGCCATCAACCGGCTGAACAACCCGGTTCCGGCGCCGACGTCCGCGGCGGCCATCCCCGGCTTGAGTCCCAGCGCCGTGATGATCTCGGACCGGCGGGCGTAGACCTCGCGATCGTCAGACTCGAACCGCTTGATCCAGGCCTTGACGTCGGCCTTCTGGAACTGGGCGTTGATCTGCGGGTCGACCTTCCCTTGATGTTGATGTTCCTCAGCCTTCGGCGGGGCGGTCTGGCCGACCGCCGCCGAGCTCGCCAGCGCGACGACGAGGCAAGCGAAGGCGGTCGAGGCCGGCGGCCGGGCTGTCTTCCTTGGATTGCGGTTCATGCGTGGTACTCCAAACCAGGGTCGACCTCGGGACCAGATTCGCCCCACCATAGACCTTCCACTAATAGCATCCTTGGGTTCTGATACAAAGGGGGAACTCCTCGCCTGGACGTCGATCGGCGAGCCTTGCCTCTTTCGGACCCCCGGAACCCGAGGACGCTGATCGTGGTCGATGCTGAGATCCAACCCCCGCCTCCGACGCTCTACTCCTATCAACCGGGGGTCAACCCTCCCCAGCCCGATCACGGGGAAACTCGGGTCTACCGCGTGGCGCTCGACGCCTGCGAGGCGGGCGACGCCTTCGCCGAGGCGCCCGAGTGGGAGTGGCTCACGGTCGACGAGCGGGCCCGGGCGCAACGGCTGGTTCGGCCCCGCGACGGCCGCCGGTTCGTGCTCTGCCGGGGGGCGCTCCGGGTGATCGTCGCCGGGTTGCTCGATCGCGAGCCCGGCGCGGTCGAATTTCGGTCCGGGCCCGGGGGCAAGCCGATCCTTCCACCTCGAGAACCGGGGAACCAGCCCCCCTGGCATTTCAACGTCAGCCATTCCGGGGACCTTGCGCTCATCGCCGTCAGCCGGACCCGCGAGTTGGGCGTGGACGTCGAGAAGACCAGGACCATCTCGGAGGCCGCCCGGATCGTCAGGTCGTACTTCACCGAGACCGAGACCGAGCAGTTCCACCAGCTCGAGGAAACCGCTCGGGCCGACGCCTTCATCCGGGGCTGGACCCGCAAGGAGGCGATTCTCAAGGCCCAGGGAGTCGGCCTCGCCGGCCTGGCCACCGGCTTCGAGACGATGTTCGGCGTCGCCGAACTGAACCGCGAGTTCGCCCCCTGCCGGCCGGCATCGATCGTCCTCGGCTGGTCGCTCTGGGAGGCTTGCCCGCAGCCTGGTTACGTCGCGGCGCTGGCGCTCGCGCACGGCTGATGCCGCCGCGCATTGCCTGACCGAACCGCTCCCTTATAGAATGCCATCGG
>CALCIC010000693.1 GCA_937907405.1 uncultured Isosphaeraceae bacterium
CCGGAGTGTAGTCGCCGAGTTCCTGTTTGATCGATTCGCGGACGGCTCGCTGCTCTTCGGGGGAAACCGTTCGCCGCGGAATGAGGTCGATATCGAAATGCACGGAATTCCCACGATCGACAGTCGCGAGGACGAACCGATCGCGCTCGCCGACGCCCTTACTTGCGAGTTCCGCAGCCGGGTACGCGCCCACGAGCTGGTCGCCGCGATCATTCACGAGACGCACATGGGCCAACTCGCCCTCGACTCGGATCACGAACCCCTCGAATCGCTCGAGCACGTGCTTGGCCGTCGTCGGCTCGGACTGCCTGATGGCCAGGACTTGTCGCGCGTCACCGATGATCCCGGAGTAGGTAAGGGCATTTTGCTGCTGAACACGCCCCAGGGTCGCTTGAACAAACACCCCGCTCGAAGCTCGGACCATAACCCCGGCCAACGACTTCGAGTCCGAACGCCGTTTCGGCTCGTAGTTTTGGTGTTTCGACCGGCTTCGCTCGCCGCCTCCTTGCGTGTGATATTGGCGATCCCTCTGAAGGTCAGCGATCGACATCGTTTTCGCCCCCTGCGTCTCCCTGTCCACTGATGATCGTCCGAATCCGGGCCTTCCCGTTCATGACCTCGGATGCGAGATGGGCCTTACGGAGCGCTCGCTGGCACTCCTGGAGCAAATCCTTGACGTCAGATTCGTTCATCGCGACGCTGACGCCGTGCTCGCCATTCACGCCATCATAACGGAGTCGAAGGGTGAAAGATACGACGGCCGCCTCAATCTCGGTCGCCTCCCGGTCGAACACCGGACGAATGTCCGACACAACCCGCGCTTCTTGCAAGAGATAGGCGAAATCGTAGGATAGATCGAGGGCCTTGGACACCCGCCAAACGCTCGGATGTTCCAGGATTCGTCGAAGTTCGGGCTCGACGGTCTGCCAGCGCTCGAAATCGTCCTGGGTCCAGGATGGCGCCGAGGCTCGAATGCCATACAAGAGGCCCCTGAGAACGTCGCCGGCCGCTAGGTCTTGGTGGCGTTCAAGGCTCGCGAGCGAGACCACCTGTTTCAGCAGGATCTCACTGACTTCAGAATCGGCCCCGAGTACTTCGCCGAGGATCGAGCCCAACTCATTTGTAGTCAGCGGCGGCGGGACAACGCGATTCAAAGCCGCGCACACCTCGGCGAGGCGCTCTGGCGGGAGGTCTCGAATGACCTCCAACTCATGAATTTGTCGCGGGTTGAGGCGGAATTGCGTGGCCATGATCTTACCAATCGCGCCGAGACCGGGCGGATAAGCGAGTGATGTCGCGACTGCGGTCGTAGTCGTTCGAGCACGGTTACTGACCCTGATCCACCCAAGTCTAATCTACGATAAAGACGGGAGGCGGATCCCGCAAGAATTCTAGACGGTTAGACGTGTTCCAAGTTCATGTTGGACCAGCGTCTGATATCAGAACTCGATGGCCTGGTCAAGCTTATAGTAGGATTGAATCCATCGATGGGTGGAGTGGGCTCGGCTCGCCCGAACCCGTGAAACAAGCCCCGCCCGCGTTCACGGGTTCGAGCGAATCCGCGCCGCCCGACCGCGTGCTCCCGCGTGCCTCGCGTTGCCGCTCGCAGCGCGGCTGGATAAGCTGGATCCATCCGGTAAAGGCCGCGGCGCGTTGGTCGCCGGCTCGCTCCATTTCCATCCCTCGTCGACCGAGGCGTCTCATGTCCGACGACCCTTATCTGAAGCTTGAGGGGGTCGGCCGATGCCGGCTGATCTCGAAGATCGGCGAGGGGGGGATGGGGGTCGTCTACAAGGGGTTCCACAACGACCTCGACATCCCGGTCGCGGTCAAGTTCCTCAACCCGACCCAGGCCGCGCGGGGGGGCGGCGGCGAGCGGTTCCTCCGCGAGGCGCGGCTGGCGGCGCGGCTCAACCACCCGGGGATCGTCCGGGTCTACGACTGCGGCGAGCAGGACGGCCGGCTGTTCATCGTGATGGAGTACATCGACGGCCAGACCCTCGAAGACCACATCCGAGAGCGCCAGGCGATCGGCGTCGACCGCTCGTTGCAGATCGCCGAGCAGGTCGCCCGGGCGCTCGGCGAGGCCCAGAGCCAGGTCGGCGTGATCCACCGCGACGTCAAGCCGGCCAACATCCTGTTGACGTCCAGCGGGCAGGTCAAGCTCGCCGACCTCGGCCTGGCGAAGCTCGTCCTGGCGGCCGACGAGACGGCCGACCTTTCCGCCGGGAGGACCGAGGGGGGGACGGCGCTGGGGACCCCAAGCTACATGCCCCCCGAGCAGTTCGTCGACGCCGCCCACGTCGACCATCGGGCCGACGTCTACTCGCTGGGCGCGACGCTCTACCACATGCTTACGGGGACCGTGCCGTTCAAGGCCGATTCGGTCTTCGGCCTGATGCGGAAGATCGAGCGCGACGCCCCCCCGCCCCTCCCCTCGCACGTCCCCGCCGAGGTCGGGCGGGTCGTTTCGCGGATGCTGGCCAAGTCCCCCGACGATCGGCACCAGACCTACGCCGAGTTGATCGAGGCCCTCAGCGCCGCGCAGCGGCCGGCCGAGCCGCCGTCGGGCGGGTCTTCGCCGTCGCTGAAGACGCTCTCGCGGGTCTCCGGCTCGGTGATCATCCCCGCCGCGCGGACGGCCGGAAAGACGATCCCGTCAGCCTCGCCGAGCGAGAACCGGGTGCTGCTGGTGGTCGACGTGCAGAACGACTTCTGCCCCGGCGGCGCGCTGGGGGTGCCCGGCGGGGACGAGCTGCCGGCGATCATCAGCAAACTCTCGCGGCGGTTCGCGCACGTGATCCTGACCCAGGACTGGCACCCCGAGGACCACCTGTCGTTCGCCTCGTCGCACCCGGGGGAGAAGCCGTTCGCGACCGTCGAGCTGCCTTACGGCCCGCAGGTCCTTTGGCCCGACCACTGCGTTCAGAACGAGCCGGGCGCCGAGTTCCACCCGGCCTTGAAGGTCGAGCACTGCGAGCTGATCATCCGCAAGGGGTTCCATCGCGACATCGACTCGTACTCGGCGTTCTTCGAGAACAACCGGAGCACCCCCACCGGCCTGGCCGGCTACCTCCGCGAGCGCGGGCTCAACCGCCTGTTCCTCACCGGGCTGGCCACCGACTTCTGCGTCGCGTATTCCGCGCTGGACGCCCGCCGCCTGGGCTTCGAGGTCACCGTCATCGAGTCCGCCTGCCGCGGCATCGACCTCGAAGGCTCCCTCGAAGCCGCGTGGCTCCAGATGGAAGAAGCCGGCGTCGTCCGGAGATCGGAAGAGC
>CALCIC010000694.1 GCA_937907405.1 uncultured Isosphaeraceae bacterium
GTCTGATCCGCCGGTCCCCTGCCCATGCGCTCGGCCCCTCGAACCCCCGTTGCGTGTCGTCCCGCCCAGGGTAGTGGTCGCACGAGGCCCTGCGCGTTCACGGATCGGAAAAAGATCGGCGAAAGCTGACGACCTGACACTTATTGAGAGACCCAGCAATACCAGCCCGACGCGCAAGCGAGGGGATCGCCTCGGGAAGCCCGCGCCGTTCGACGTGATCCACGCGTGTCTTTCCCTCGCTTGCGCGTCGGGCTGGTAATCAGAAAGGGTCGGGCCGTCATCGCTGGAGACGGCCCGTATACGACCCGAAAGATCACGGCTTGCCGAAGAGGGCCTCGCGCATGCCGGGCTCGGGTGCGTTGGTCTTGGGGTTCCAGTAGTTGAAGCCGGCGCGCCAGTCCCAGATCGCCCAGCCGACGTCGGCGGCGTCGAGGCGCTTGCGGAACTCGCGGTAGTAGTTGGCGCGCGAGGCCGGGTCGGCGGTGGTGAAGGCGCCGAACTCGCCGAGGTAGACGGGACGGCCGTAGTAGTCGGACCACTCCTTGATCCGCGATACCGCCTGGTCCATCACCATCGGGCCGACCGGGTTCGACTCGGTCGGCAGGGTGTTGTACTTCTTGATCGTCTCAACAAGCCCGGGGCTGAGCGACAGGCCGGGCGCGGGCTGCAACGGGGACTTCGGCGGGCCGGGGAAGAGGAGGCCGGTCTGCTTGCGGTCGTCGCCCTTGCCGGCCCAGCTCGCCCCCTGGTGAGTGAAGACGAACGGGTCGTAGCAGTGGACCGTGACGAGGATGTTCTCGTCGTCGTCGGGGACGCGGAGCTGCGGCAGCTCGGAGATCCCGTTCCACTTGCCGGGGCCGATGACGATCGTCCGATTCGGGTTGGTCTCGCGAATCACCGCGACCGCCTGGGCGAAGATCGGGTTGACCGCCTCGGTCGTCGCGGCGTCCTTGGGCTCGTTCAGAAGTTCGAAGACCAGGCCCTCGGGGCGGTCGGCGTAGTGGGCGGCGATCTGTCGCCAGATGGCCAGGAACTTGGGGGTGTACCTGGCCGGATCGGTCGTGAAGTCGTCGAAGTGGTGGATGTTCACCATGATCCCCAGCTTCACCGCGAGGGCCGCGTCGACCTTGGCGTCGACCCTCTTGAAGAACGCGGGCGCGATCGTGTAGTCGGGGCCGGGGCCGGTGTAATGGTGCCAGCCGACGGGGAGCCGGATGTGGTCGAAGCCCTCGGCCTTGACGTTCTTGACGTCGGCGTCGGTGTAGTTCACGGCCCAGTTCTGGCCGGGGGGGACTTCCAGGTCGTTGCCGAAGTTCGCCCCGTGGCGGAACCGCCTGGCCGCGCGGTGGGCGGGAGTGTCGTGGCTGAGAATCCGCCTGGGCTCTCGAAAGCCCTTCGGCAACGCCGCGCGGGCCTTGAGGTGAAGCGTCACGGGGGTGCCGGCCTTGACCATGAGCAGGGTGGCGAGCGTCGCGTTGTGCCAGGTCCTGGCGTAGTGGTCGCCCGACGCGGCCGAAACCTCGGCCGTCTGGACCTGGACCGTTCCGCCGCGACTCTCCCAGCCGGGGACCTTCGTCCCGTCGCCTTGTTCGAAGCCGCCGCCGACGAGCTGCGCGCCGTCGGCCTCGACGTCGTCCCAGAGGACTTCCTGCTTGTACAGGACGCCCGGCGAGGACTGCTCCCAGGGGCCCATCAGGGCGAGCGAGACCGCTCCGGTCCCCCTGGGAGTGAACGTGATCGAGAGCCCGCGCCAGCCGATCCGGCCGACGGGGAAGTTCACCGTGTACGCGCCGGGGACGCGGTCGGCGGGCAGCCAGTTGGGGCGGTCGATCGCGCCGGCGCCGACGGTGATCCGGCCGCCCTCGATCGCGCCGGCCTGGTCGTCGGCCGTCAGGTCGAACCGGGCGGAGGAGGCGAGCTTGACGGGCTCGGCGGCGGTTGCGAGCGCCGAGGGGATGAGGAGCAAGGCCAGGGCGGCGAGGGTTCGACGGGTCGGATTCATGGTCGAGTTCCCGGAGGAGGAGGGCGCCGTGGTCAGTCGTCTTCGGCTTCGGCTTGCGGCCTCTCGTCCAGCGCGCGGGCGATCTGGGCGGCCGTGCGGCCGATCTCGTCGCCGACGTATGCGGTGTGGGGCCAGGGCCAGTCGACGGGGTCGTTGAGGAACCGGGGGATGACGTGCCAGTGGCAGTGGTCGACGGTCTGGCCGGCGACCCGGCCGCTGTTGATCACCACGTTCGAGCCGTCCGAGCCGGTGGCGGCGTGCACCGCCCGGGCGATCCGGGGGACGAGCGAGCCGACGTGCGCGGCGAGGTCGTCGGGCAGGTCGAGCACCCGGGCGTGATGCTCGCGAGGCACGATCAGGACGTGCCCCTTGTTGACCGGGTTGACGTCGAGAAAGACGACGGCGCGGTCGGTTTCCAGGACGCGGGCCGAGGGGACCTCGCCGTGGACGATCTTGCAGAAGATGCAGTCGGGGTCGCGTGGTGCTCGGCTCATCGTGGTTCGGCGCTCCGGTTCGAGGGAGGGCGGAAGGCCGAGGGCCGGCCGGATCGCGTCGCCTTTGGGGGGCGTCGCGTCGGGCCGGCCCGTGGATCGGTCCGATGGATTCGGGTCGGATCAGGTGGCGGCGGGCGCCGGGGATTGCGAGGGGACGACGGCGGGGCGGCTCGGGGCCTTGATCTGCTCGTCCTCGCCGAGCAGGGAGATGACGGCCATCGCGGCGGCGTCCCCCTGGCGGAGCTTGGCGAGCTTGTAGATCCGGGTGTAGCCGCCGGGGCGGCCCTTGAACCGGGGGCCGACCTCGTGGAACAGCTTGTAGGCGACTTGCTTGTTGGTCAGGACCGCCAGGCTGCGCCGGAAGTTGTTGAGCTCGAACCCGTCCTTGGCCAGGGTGATCAGCTTTTCGGCGTAGGGCTGAAGTTCCTTGGCCTTGGGGAGGGTCGTGGTGATCTTGCCGTGCTCCAGCAGCGCGGTGGCCAGGTTGCGCAGGAGCATGCGGCGGTGTTCGGGGCTTCGCTTGAACTTGCGGCCGGCTTTTCTATGACGCATGGCGGATTTCGTTTTGATTCAAGCGGCCGAGGGCGTTGGTTCTCTTCTGAAGAGGCCGTCGCCCGGGGCCTTGGGGGGTCGGATTCGCTCGGGAATTTGACGATGACGAGGTCGGCGGCTCGGACTCAGGTGGCGACCGGGGAGCTCATCCCCAGGTCGAGGCCGATCTCCAGGAGCTTGGCGCGGACTTCCTTGAGGGTGGTCTCGCCGAAGTTTCGGACGTTGAGGAGCTGGTCCTCGGAGCGGCTCACCAGGTGTCGGACGGTGGTGATCCCCTCGCTTTCGAGGCAGTTGGTGGCTCGGACCGAGAGCTCGAGTTCGGCGAGGCTCATGTCGAGCTTGCGTTCGAGTTCGGCGTCGACGGGGGCGTGGTGGTGTCCGTCGTGGGGTCCGGACTCGCTGGGGAGTCCCGGGCCGGGCTCGTTGTACTGGACGAACGGGTTCAGGTGCTTGCGGAGGATCTTGGCGGCCTCGACGACGGCCATCTCCGGGTTGATGACGCCGGTGGTCCAGAGCTTGAGGATGAGCTTGTCGTAGTTGGTCCGCTGGCCGACGCGGGTGTTCTCGACCTTGTACTCGACCCGCTGGACGGGGCTGAAGCTGGAGTCGATGGGGATGACGCCGATTTCGAGGTCGTCGGTGTGCCCCTCGGCGGCGGTCTTGTATCCTCGGCCGTTCTCGACGGTCATCTCCAGGTGGAACGGGACGTCGTCGGTGAGGGTGCAGAGGATGTGATCGGGATTGATGATCTCGATCGACTCGTCGTGGAGGATGTCGGCGGCGGTGACGACCCCCCGGCGGTCGCGGTCGATCCGGATCGTCCGCGAGTGCTCGGAGTGGTTTTTGACGACCAGGAGCTTGATGTTGAGCACCAGGTCGGTGATGTCGTCGACCATGCCGGGGATCGACGAGAACTCGTGCTGGACCCCCTGGATCTTGATCTTGGTGATCGCGCTGCCCTCCAGGCTGGAGAGCAAGATCCGGCGGAGGCTGTTGCCGACGGTGTGTCCGAAGCCGCGTTCGAACGGCTCGACGTGGAACTCGCCGAACGTGTCGGAGAGGGTTTCGCGGTTGCAGATCACCCGGCTGGGCAGTTCGAGGCCGCGCCAACGAATACGCATCAAGAAGTCCCCCAATAGTGCGCTTGACGGGCCGCGGTCAACGGCTCAACAACTCGACGATCAACTGCGGCGTCACGGGCAGGGCGACGTCCTGAACGGCGGGGAGGCGGCTGACGCGGCCTTCGGGGGGGTCGTTGCTGACGCGGTCGAGCCAGTCGGGGACGGGCAGGACGTTGGTGCCGAGGTTGCCGACGGCGAACCGCTGCGAGTGCTCGCGGTTCTTGACCTGGATCACGTCGCCGGGACGGACCATGTAGCTGGGGATGTCGAGCTTGCGGCCGTTGATCAGGATGTGGCCGTGGCGGATGAACTGGCGGGCCTGGGGGCGGCTGTGCGCGAACCCGAGGCGGGTCACCACGTTGTCGAGCCGGCGCTCGAGCAGCGACATCAGCGCGTCGCCGGTGTTGCCGGCCTTGCGGGCGGCCTCGGCGAAGTACTTGCGGAACTGCTTCTCATAAATGCCGTAGTACCGCTTGACCTTCTGCTTCTCGCGGAGGCGGACGGCGTACTCGCTGGCTTTTCCGCGGCGGTATTGGTGCATGCCGGGGACGCCGTCGCGACGGTCCACCGCGCACTTGGGGGTGTCGCACCGCGAGCCTTTCAGAAAGAGCTTCATCCCCTCGCGGCGGCAAAGCCGGCAGACTGGTCCCGTATGTCGTCCCATGGTGAACCACGAACCTCGATCGGATTGTGTGTTGAGAACTCGAACGTATCGCGTTGAATCTTGGATCCGGCCGGCCGGTCAAACCCGTCGCTTCTTGGGGGGGCGGCAGCC
>CALCIC010000695.1 GCA_937907405.1 uncultured Isosphaeraceae bacterium
CCTGGTCGGGCCCCGTGAAATTGAACGCCGCGACGTACGCCCGGGCCGGGACCTTGCGCTTGCCGAGGATCACCTGGTCGAGGCCTCCGCTGATCTCCTGGAAGATCGAGTTCTCCGGATTCAACGAGTCTCGGTTCTGGTCGACGTAGGAAGCCACGACCGAATCGCCGACGCGCAACTCGCCCCGATCGGCGGTCTCCTGGCCGACGATCATCCGAAACAACGTGGTCTTGCCCGCGCCGTTGGGGCCGATGACCCCGATGATCCCGCCGGGCGGGAGATTGAAGCTCATGTCCTCGAACAGGAGCCGATCGCCGAATCCCTTGGCGACGCCGTCCGCTTCCACGACCAGCGTCCCGAGATGCGGGCCGGCCGGTATCTGGATGACGACGGCCTCGTCGCGCTTGTCGTACTCCTGGGCCGCAAGCTGCTCGTACCGCTGAAGCCGCGCCCGGTTCTTGGCGACCCGCGCCCGGGGCGACATCCGGACCCATTCGAGCTCTCGGGCGAGGTTCTTGCGGCGCGTGCTCTCCTGTTTTTCTTCAAGCTCCAGCCGGCTCTGCTTCTGCTCCAGCCAAGACGAGTAGTTGCCCTCCCAGGGAATCCCCCGCCCGCGGTCGAGCTCCAAAATCCACTTGACGACGTTGTCGAGGAAGTAGCGGTCGTGGGTGACCAGGATGACGGTCCCCGAATGCTCCTGAAGGTGACGTTCGAGCCAGGCGACGCTCTCGGCGTCGAGGTGGTTGGTCGGCTCGTCGAGGAGCAGGATGTCGTGTCGCTCCAGGAGGATCTTGCAAAGCGCCACGCGGCGGCGCTCGCCGCCGGAGAGGGTGGCGACCTCGGCGTCTCCGGGAGGCAGCCGCATCGCGTCCATGGCGATTTCAAGGCGGCGATCGAGGTCCCACCCGTCGGCGGCCTCGATGCCGTCCTGGACGTCGGCCTGTTCCTCAAGCAGGCGGTCCATCTCGTCGGCGTCGGGCCCCTCGGCGAGCCGGGCGTTGATCGCGTCGAATCGGGTCAGGAGGTCGCGGACCGGCTTCACCGCGAGTTCGACGTTGCCCCTCACGTCGTACCGATCGTCGAGCGTGGGCTCCTGCGGCAGATAGCCGATCGAGATCCCGGACGCGGGGCGCGCCGTACCGATGAAATCGGCGTCGAGGCCGGCCATGATCCGCAGCAACGTGCTCTTGCCCGAGCCGTTGCCGCCGATCACGCCGATCTTGGCCCCTGGATAGAACGAGAGCCAGACGTCCTTGAGGATCTCCTTTTTCGCGTAGACCTTGGACAGTTTTTCGATGCTGAAGATGTATTGTGGCGGCATGAACAGAAGCTTCCTAACTAAGCGGTCTTGCGTCAAGGCGATCGAAATCGAGTCACGGTCGAGAGGCGGCCGGCGGCGCCGCCAAGCCTTCCCGCCCGACAAGGCGGACCTGGCGACGGTCGTGTTGAACTTGAAGTCGCGCCGGTTGTCTGGTAGCGTTTGAATTATGGCCATGACGAGGTCGTCGGACAAGCTTCCGCGAAACCGTCAGAGAAGCCAAGCCGGGGTAGCTCAGTTGGTCAGAGCGGCGGTCTCATAATCCGCAGGTCTGGGGTTCGAGTCCCCACCCCGGTACT
>CALCIC010000696.1 GCA_937907405.1 uncultured Isosphaeraceae bacterium
GACGTAGACGCCCCGCGACTTAAGCGCGGCGATCAGGTGGTCGAGCCGCTCCAGGGCGTTGGGGTCGAATTCCTTGGTGTCGTCGCGGGTGTCGTCGATCAGGCTGCGGTCGGGGCCGAGCGGGGTGTCGAGGTCCCCCAGCCGGACGAGGTTGACCCCCGACCGCGCCAGCGCGTCGGCCAGCGCGTCGGCCCGTTCCGGCTCAAGGAAGGCGGCCGGCGCGATCAGACTGACGCCGAAGAACCGAGCCCGCCCCCCTCGGCTGAAGTGCAGCCCCCCGTCCTTGGCGACTACCGAACCGCTCGAACCGGCCGTGTGCTCGTGGAGGAACGAGAAGTCGAGCGCCGAGCCGGCGGCGATCGACGGCGAGGGGGGCAGCTTGAGCCAGTCGAGCACGTCCCCCTCGGTCTGGAACGGGGTCCAGGCCGTCAGCTCGGGGGTGGGGGAGCTGACGACGACCACGTCGTCGATCCGGATCGAGCCCAGGCCGTCGAGCTTCTCGAACTGAAGGACCGCCCGGCGGGCCCCGGCGGGCACCTGGACGACCGTCCGGTGCGCCCGCCAGTCGAACGAGCCGGCCCACTGAAACGCCGGCGCCCCTCCCACCCCCGGAAGCGGATCGCCCATCGGATCGAGGAAGTAGAACGACGCGACCGCTCCGCCGCCCCCCCGCAGCCCCTGGGCCTTGGCGGACAGCGCGATCTCCAGCGAGCCGACGCCGTCGACCGGCAGCGCCAGGCCCGTCAAGACCCGGTCGCCCGACTTCGAGAGTTCGATCGCCGAGACCGAGTTGCGGCCGGGGGACGTCCGACGGGCCTCGTGGTTGACGATCCAGTAGGCCGGCGCGGGGTCTCCCAGCTCGAAGTCGCCGTTGACCACCAGGTTGGTCGTCTCGGCCGGCTTCCTGGGGATCAAGGTGAAGGTCACGCCGTCGACGTCGAGACGACCGGCCGCCCCCAGCAGGCCGACCGACATGATGGCGTCGTGGGTTCCCGGAGGAACGGCGAATCGCTTGGCGACCCAGGTCCAGCGGTCGCCGACCGCGGGGTGCCAGGGGCCCATCGTCCCTCGCGCCAGGGTCCGCAGCTCGTCGCCGAGGAAGTCGATCAGGAGGCTGGGCGACTCGCCCATCCGCTCGCCGTACTCGATGTTCTTGAGGCGGACCCAGAGGCCGATCACGATCGCCTCGGTCGCCTGGCCGTCGACGCCGAACGCCCGGCTCAGCCGCGCGGGACGGCCGCGACGCGCGCAGTCGAACCGGAGGAATTTGGGCCCCGAAGCCCCCCCTTTCTCCTCGATCGCCGCGTCGCGGGCGTTGTACCAGCCGTCGGGGACGCCGTCGCCGTTGTCGTCCAGTTCCAGGTCGTCGCGCGGCGGCGGCGGCGTCCGGACGATTTCCGGAGGCTTCGACTGCGCCCGACACAGGGGACCGGGCGTCGCGGCCAGCCCCATCGCCAGGCCCGACCCGATCAGTACAACGGTCAAGTACCTGATCACGACTTCCCTCCGTCGTTCGGCTTGGCTTCGGCCTTGGGCTCGGCGGGTTCGCCGAGCGCCTTGCCGGTCATCGGCACGAACAGCGTCGGCTTGAGTTCCTTGTCGATCAACTTGCCGTCTTTTTTGATGATCAGGTGGACGATCTGGTTGAACCGATCCCCCAGGGGGATGACCATCCGGCCCCCCTCCTTGAGCTGGTCGAGCAGCGGCTTTGGGATGCGCTGGGGGGCGCAGGTGACGATGATCGCGTCGAACGGCGCGGCCTCGGGCCAGCCTTCATAACCGTCGCCGATTCGGGTGTGGATGTTCGTGTACCCGAGTTCCTTGTGGACCTTCGCGGCGCGTTCTCCGAGCGGGCGGTGGATCTCGACCGAGTAGACGTCCTTGACCAGTCGCGAGAGGATCGACGATTGGTAGCCGGAGCCGGTGCCGACCTCGTAGACCTTGTCGGTCGGCTTGGGGTCGAGGACCTCGGTCATGAACGCGACGTCGTACGGCGGGGTGATCGTCTGGCCTTCGCCGATCGGGATCGACTCGTCGTCGTACGCCTGCCGGCTGGTCTTGGGGGGAAGGAACTTGTGCCGGGGGACCGTCCGGAAGGCGTCGAGCACGCGGGAGTTCTTGATCCCCCGTTCGACCAGATGGCGCTGGACCATCCGCCGTCGGGCCGGCGCGGTCGGGTCGGCTTCGGCGGCGTTCTCGGCCTCGGCCTTCGGCTTCGGCGCGTCCTCCTTCGCCGGCTCCTGGGCCGGGGGCGCGACGGCGAGGACCGCCGGCGGCCCGAGGCTCGCCGCTAGAATCAGGGCCGTCATCGCAGTCGCGCGCCATTCCATCCGGGGCTCCTTTCCTCGATCAGTCTCGCCGCTCTCGGCCTGTATCATACAACCAACGCCGCCACGCGCGAGCCCTCGCCCGGAAAAACGGCCGTCGGCCCGAGCCGCCGCCTACCGGCTTCCCATTGAGGCCGGAGCATCTTGATGTATCGGCGTCCTGATGAGCTGCGCGGTTCGCCCCTGTGGAGTGCGGGAGCTTGCGCCAGCGCCCAACGGCCGCGCGCGGCGACGAGCGGCCGCACTCCACGAGCCGTCGATCGCCCCGGTGGAGTGCGGAAGCTTGCTCCCGCGCGGAAGGGATGTTGGAATCGGCGACGAGCCGCCGCACTCCACGGTCGAGGCGCGCCGTCGCCGTTGAACGCCGATCGTCGATCACATGGAGATCGGCTTGTTCAGCAGACGGCGGACGGCGACGAACTGGCCGGCGTGCATCAGCGGGTGAAGGCCGATCAGGCTCAGCAGGGCGCCGACGGTCGGCGCGTAGGGGGGGTATTTGTCCGGGTCGGCCTTGTCGAGGTCGGAGTCGGCGACGGCGTCGAGCACGGCGAGGGTGGCGGCGCGCTGGGTCTTCCAGAGCGACTGGTACTCGGCCAGGCTGAGGAACTTCGCCGGGTCGTCCCCCTTGGCGGCCTCTTTGGAGTGCGCCTCGTCGAAGCCCTCGGGCAGGGCCGGGCACGAGCCGGGGCTGACCAGCTCGGCGAAGTGGCGCTCGGCCGAGATGACGTGGCCGAGCTGCCAGGCGATGTGGTTCATGCCGGCGACGGCGCGGATCATCAGGTCCGAATCCTTGAGGTCCGCGAGGTAGCCGTTGATGGTGTGATCGGCCACGGCCATGTTGCCGCGAAGCACGTCCTTGGAAGTCATGGGCGCCTTTCTATTCTATGAAGAGGTGCGGTCGTATCGAGAACAAGCGAACGGAACCGGCGTCAGCGGTTCGAGACCGTCCTTGGCGCCGGGTCGAGTTTGAAGTCGGCGATGAAGAGCTGGCTGTTGCGGTCGGTCCCCCGGCCGTTCGAGGTCCACATCAGCCGCCCGCCGTCGGGGCTGAAGACCGGCAGGCCGTCGAAGCCGGAGTGGAACGTGATCCGCTCCTCGGCCTTCGTGTCGACGTTCATCAGGTAAAGCTCGTAATTCGAATGGCCGTGGCGGCTGGTCGCATAAATGATGTGCTTGCCGTCAGGGTGCCAGAACGGCCCCCAGTTGACGGACTCGTCGTCGGTCAACTGGCGTTCGTCGGTCCCCTCGACGTTGTTGACGAAGAGTTGGAGCAGGTCGTTGTCCTTGCGGTCGCTCCGGTAGACGATCCGCTTGCCGTCGGGGGAGAAGAACGGGCCGCCGTCGTACCCCTTGGCGTGGGTGATCCGCCGAGGTTCGCCGCCGTCGGCGTCCATGATGTAGATCTCGCCGCCGTCGCCGTCGCGGAGGGACGTGAAGACGATCTGCTTGCCGTCGGGCGAGTAGCTCCCCTCGGCGTCGTAGCCGTGGGCGTCGGTCAGCCGCTTGAGGATCTTGCCGTCGAGGTCGGCGTGGAAGACGTCCATGCCGTCGGGGAAGCTCCATTTGTAGCGGCCGCTCGCCGTCTCCTTGGGGGCCGACGACGGGTTGAGATGCGTCGATGCGAAGATGACGCTCTTGCCGTCGGGGGCGAAGTAGCCGCAGGTGCAGGCGCCCCGGCCGGTGCTCACCCGCTTCGGCTTCGCGCCGGGGGTCAGCTCGGCGGTGTAGATCTGGTAGTCGTCCTGGTTCGGCCCGGGTTCGAGGAAGACCGACTCCGGCAGTCCCGGCGCGGCCTGGAAGATGATGCTCTTGCCGTCCGGGCTGAAATAGCCCTCGCCGGCGCGGGCGAAGCCGAAGGTGACCTGGCGGACGTTCGTGACGTGCTTGGCCTCAAGCTTGGCGACTTCCTCGGCCGAGAGGGGCCGCTCGCCCCCTCCTCCGCGAGCCTGGGCGGTGAAGGCGGCGCACGCGATCAAGACGGACGCGGTGAACGACATCGAGCAAGCTCCCTCGGCAAAATCAAAGGACGCCGAACGGACGGGCGGATGGATGGACCGATCGCCCCCCTTTGGGAAAACCGGGTCGATCTTGCGTCCCTCGGCGGTCTTCCGCGACACGGTTCAAAAGCCTAGTATAGAGGCCCTGGTCAAGACCGCCAAAGGAATTGAGCACCGCGAGGCGACGTTGAAGATCTACACCAAGACCGGCGACGAGGGGCTGACGGGGGTCCTCGGCAGCCAGCGGCTCCGCAAGGACGACGCCCGAATCGAAGCCTACGGGACGGTCGACGAGCTGAACGCCGTGCTCGGCCTGGCGCGAGCCGGGGGCCTGGACGAATCGGCCGACGCCCTGGCGGCCGAGCTTCAGGACGACCTGTTCAACGTCGGCGCCGCGCTGGCCGATCCCGATCCCGAGGGCCGGTTCCACAACCAGATCGGCGACGACCAAATCGCCCGACTGGAGTCGGCGATCGACGCGCTGGTGGACGAGGTCGAGCCGATGCGGAGCTTCATCCTGCCCGGCGGCGGCATGGCGGCGGCCCGGTTCCACCTGGCGCGCACCGTCTGCCGACGCGCCGAGCGACACGTCGTCCACCTGGCGCATCAGCCCGGCGAACACGTCCCGCCCCCCCTGATCGTCTACCTGAATCGACTCAGCGACCTGCTGTTCGTGCTGGCCCGCGCCGCCAATCAGCGGGAGGGAGTCGCCGACGTCCCGTGGAAGCCCAAGCCATGACGCTCGCCGGCGCGGTTGAAAACCCCAGGGTCGTCCTGATCACCGGCGGTCGCCGGGTGGGGAGCGACCTCGCCCGGATGCTCGCCGGCCGGGGCGCGCGGATCGCGATGACCTATCACCACAGCCGAGACACGATCGAGGCGACCATCGCCGACGTCGAGGCCGCCGGCTCGGAGGGGCTGGCCGTCCAGGCCGACCTGACCGATCCGAACCAGGCCGACCGCGCCGTGGAGGAGACGGTCGCCCGGTTCGGCCGGATCGACGCGCTGGTGAACATGGCCAGCGTCTTCCGCCGGACCCCGTTCGACGCCCTGACGCCGGCCGACTTCCACGAGATGATCGCCGCCAACCTGGCCGCGCCCTATCACGCGTCGGTCGCCGCCGCGAAGCGGATGCTCGGCCAGGACGCGCGCGACGGGATCAAGGGGAAGATCATCCAGTTCGGCGACTGGGCCACCGAGCGGCCGTACAGGGACTACCTCCCCTACCTCACGGCCAAGGGGGGCCTGACCACGATGACGCTGGCCCTGGCCAAGGAACTGGCGCCGCACGTCCCCGTGGCGATGATCCAGCCCGCGATGATCGACCCCCCGCCCGACTTCTCGGAGGACGACAAGCGCGCGGTGCTCGACGAGACGCCGCTGCGGCGGTTCGGCTCGTCGACCGACGTCAACCGGCTGGTCCTGTACCTGCTGGACGAGACCGACTTCGTCACCGGCGTCAGCTACCGCGTCGACGGCGGCCGGTTTCTGGGCGCAGAGTGAACCGGCGCGTCCCAAGATTGTCGCCGGTCCAGGGTCAAGGGTAGACTCGGTTGCTGACGCGGCACGATCATCCCGTATCCCTGGGGCGGATGACCCGACGCTTTTCCGGACAGGCGGTCGCGAGCATGCCTTCTCCCCTCGCGGGAGAAGGTGCCCCGAAGGGGCGGATGAGGGGGCGTCAATGGCCGTCGCGCCCCCCCTCATCCGGCCGTTCCGGCCACCTTCTCCCGCGAGGGGAGAAGGGAATTCGGCTCCTCCAGAAAGCTTTCGGCTCGTCAGCCCTTCCGGAGCAGAGAATCGGCCGCGAGTCGCTCCTCACGCCCCGCCTACTCTCGCACAAGGATTTATTCATGAACTGCTTCTTTTCGCGTCGGACTTCGACGGCCGGGCTGCTGGCGATCGTGTGCCTTCTGGCGGCGGCGCCGTCCCGGGCCGCGGACGAGCCGAAACAGAACTGGAAGCTCGTCCTCATGGCCTTCGGCGCCGATGAACTCGCCGTCGTCCATGTCGCGGACGGCGACAAGCCTAAGGCCGATCTGCTCGACGCGCAGACGAAGATGATCGGCGACGTCGCGCTGGAGAACTACAAGAGTGAGAACGGCCGCGTGTCGTTCGACCTGAAGGGGCCGACGATCGTCATGCAGTTCTCAGGCGCTTCGGCCGCGCCCCCGGCGGGCCCGATCAAGGGGACGCTGACTCTCAGAGACCAGGTCTTTCCGGCCGGCCTAGAGCGGACCGACGCGGCCAAGGTCGCCGAACCCGAGCAGAACCCGGTCTTGCAGGAGATCGGCAAGGCCATGCGCCAGGCCGACCCGAAAGTTAAGACGCGGGAGCTTCAGGACCTCATCGCCAGGAACGGCGGCGCGCCGTCGAGCCATGTGCTCTATCCGCTGCTGCTCTCGGCGGCCGGGGAGGCGAAACTACCGGCCGCCGAAGTCGAGAAGGCGGTCGAGACCTGGCTCAAGGACGCAAAGCCCTACGGCCCGGCCTGGATCGACGCGGTCCGGCTCAAGGCCCTCCAGGCGCTCGCGCCGAGCAAGGATTACGCCGAGACGGCCCTGAAACTCGGCCAGGAAGCCGACAAGTCCATGGCCGCCGACGCCCCGCTGGAGACCCGAGCCGCCGTCGTCGGACTCCTCGCGACGGTCGCCAAGAACGCCGGCAAGGCCGACCTCGCCAGGGACGCCGAGGCGCGGTCGACGAAGCTCGAAAGCGAGCTCGACGCCGAGTACCACGAGAAGGTCCCGCCGTTCAAGCCGACCCCCTTCGAAGGACGTAAGAAGGCCGGCGCCGA
Source organism: uncultured Isosphaeraceae bacterium (assembly GCA_937907405.1). Lineage (GTDB taxonomy): Bacteria > Planctomycetota > Planctomycetia > Isosphaerales > Isosphaeraceae > Paludisphaera. The sequence continues at coordinate 7,122 of CALCIC010000696.1, forward strand.
CCGCGTCGTCGTCTTCGAGTTGTTCACCGGCGCCCAGTGCCCCCCCTGCGTGGCCGCCGACGTGGCCTTCGACGCCCTCCTGAAGACCTACAAGCCGACCGAGTTCATCGGCCTTCAATACCACCTGCACATCCCCGGCCCCGACCCGCTCACCAACACCAGCGCGCTCGACCGCCAGGCGTACTACGGCCGCCTGATCGGCGGCACGCCGTCGACCTTTTTCAACGGTCGATCCGACGCCGGCGGCGGCGGCTCGATGGCCGGCTCGGAAGAGAAGTACAAGGAATACCGCGGCCTCGTCGACGAGTTGCTTGAACGCAAGGCCCGGGCCGAGGTCAAGGTGACCGCCAGCCGCGAGGGGGACCAGATCGCCATCACGGCCGACGCCGCCAAGACGGCCGACGCCGACGCCCCCAAGCAGGGCGAGCGCGCCTCCGACCGGCTCTCGCTCCGCCTGGCCCTCACTGAGGAAGCGATCCGCTACGTGGGAGGCAATCGCCTGCGGTTCCACCATCACGTCGTCCGCGCCCTCCCCGGCGGCGCCGACGGCAAGCGACTGGTCGACGGCAAGGGACGCGTCGATCTCAGGTTGAACCTCACCGACCTGAAGCGCGAGATCGAGGAATACCTCAGCCTAGCCGCCAAGGAGCGGCCGTTCCCCGGCGTCCTCCCCGAGATCGCTTTCAAGAACCTGAGCGTCGTCGCCTTCGTCCAGGACGACGCCGACCAGAGCATCCTCGGCGCCGCCGTCGTCCCCGTCGCCGAACCCGCCCCCTGAGGGGTTCGATTCCTTGTGGAGTGCGGCGGCTCGCCGCCGCGCGCGGCCGTTGGGCGTGGGATCAAGCTCCCGCACTCCACATCGGGCAATCCGGCGTCTTCCTGTGGAGTGCGGCGG